>NZ_VMMK01000028.1:114930-115604 GCF_013277255.1 Streptococcus sp. 2154 | reverse complement strand
CAAAACGGTGTTTTGAGCAGGCTACGGCTAGCTTCCTAATTTGCTCTTTGATTTTTTGAGTATAAGGACATGTTGGATTCTATGTGCTGTATTGTCAACAATACACTCTTCTTCCTGTATATCTACCAACATGATTTACAGAATTTTATTTTACTATAATTTTACCTATATTCCAAGACAGAAATAAAATAATCAAGAACAAAAACGCATATAACCAATAACTAGCTATATGCATTTTAACACTTAAAGCGAACTGTTAAGTTGCGACTAGTGGTATCCAGTCCTAAGTAAGTCGGAAATATACAGTTTATTTACGACTAGCAAGGCATTTACCCGGCAATAAGAGCTCATCTAAATTGACTTTTTCTTAAAGTAGAAATTTCTACGAAAACTATCTAAATAAACTTTTTATCTCTATGACGGACAAAACATGTCTCAGTTATTCATCAACATCCAAGGTTCTAGTAGTTGACCCACTCCCCATTGGAGTTAACTTTATAACCATCTACTATAGTATTAACCGCTAATCTTCCGCTTTCATTGACATAGTACCATTTGTCTCCAACTTGGAACCATTGATTTACCTTCATTGCACCAGATGATTCCTGATAGTACCAATGGTCTCCATCTTTTATCCAACCAGTTGCCATTGAACCGTTAGCATTGAGATAGTA
>NZ_VMMK01000028.1:110926-114828 GCF_013277255.1 Streptococcus sp. 2154 | reverse complement strand
CAGCCAGTAGACATTGCTCCACTCTCACTCAAATAATACCATTGATTACCATCTCTGACCCAACCAGTTGCCATCGCACCAGTAGAACTCAAGTAGTACCATTTATCCGCTTCCTGATGCCAGCCTTTCACCACTTCACCAGCAGATGTATAAAAATACCACGTACCATTTTCTTGCTTCCAACCAGTCGTTATTGGAACTTTAGTCTCAGTTTTAATAACATCTCCTACATAAGATTGGAGGTAACGAGGAGCAAAAGAAGTAAGAGGAGAGTTTGCTACCATTCTATCTGAAGACCCCAAAGATAATTTATCCTTCTCTGACTTCCTTTCTGTCATCTCCTCAGATACATTTTCTCTTACTGTATTCATGGTCTCGACAGGATTTTCTTTCGCATCTTCAGGAATTCTACTGCCAGCTAGTGTAACTGGTAAATCATGCATACTGTCAATTCTACCGGCCAGTAGACCTGTAATTTCTTGACCTGCATCTTCTTTATTAAAGGTGAAAAGTAGAGTTTTTTGATCTGCTTGGGTCAAGAAGGTAGCTTTGTGTCCATTCGCTAAAGTCAAAGTCGGAATAGAATTCACTAGTACCTCAGAATCAAATTGCATAGCTAAGATACCTTGTTCTGCATCCTCTTCTTCTGTTTCCAATTTACGAACGTCCCTGATAGTTACACTCGTTGGATATACCGGATCTTTTGTTAAAAAGTCCCAATTAAATTTTCTAAATGATAGGGTATAGTCATTTTGTCCTTTTTCAGTGTGTTCATACAAGATACCATACTCCCCATTTCCTAATTCTTGGAGCGAATTATAGGCAAACTCTCCTTTTTGAATTGGTCTATGATGTAACCAAGTCAAGTCTCCGTTGTCCTCTACACGAGCCAAATGAGCCATTCCATTCGTCCGTTTAGGTCCTCCTGAATTGGTTAAAATGATGTATTCTTTTCCTTCGTGCATGGTGTGAATAGCAGCCATTTGGACATAAACATCTTTAACCTGATTATATCTCTTGATTTCCTTGTCCCAAGTTTGCCCACCATCTTTACTTGTGGCAACCTGTAAATCACCCGTTAATCCTCTCATAAAGAGTTTCACATCACCATTATTTAACTGTACAGCAACTGACTCTGTATTTTGGGCAGGACTATTATTCATAGTTGAGGAATGAATTTTCCTTCTACCTACCGTCCTATCATCATTGACAGCCGCTCCAGCCTGCCATGTTTCTCCATGGTCATCTGAATAAATCAAACGAGAAGACTGGGATCCGCTTAGATGGGAGATAGCATTGGTGGTATAAGTAGGAACTAAGATACGACCCTTGTGCTCTCCTGTTCTAAGCACAATTCCTGTACCTGGACCTGTTCCTAAAAATTTCATCCAATCTTGGCGAATTGATGGTGTAATATCTCTTGCTTGCGACCAAGTTTTCCCATCATCATCACTATAGGAAAGCCACAAATAGCTCGTATAGGCTACACGAAATGGATTTTTAGCAGATGGAGCAAAGTAGATATTCCCAAGAAGCTCTTCTCCTTTATAGAGGTCACCCTTATCTCTGTAGGCTTCTTCTTTTGGATCCACTACAACGCGATAATCTGTTTTTTGATTATTTGCATCATATACTTCTCCGTTTTCTCGGACAGTATATGCTTGATTTTCCCCTTGTTTATATAGTAATTGATAGTGCTTATCTCCAACTTGTTGATAAGCTTTTTGAGGTTTGTTTGGCATTCCAAAGACAGCTCGACCTTCTGGAAACATATCGTAGATTGAAAAAATTCTCTTTGTGGTAGGATCTTGAACCAAGACCATATCGATATTAAGTGGAGATGGTGCCTGCGGATCTTTTGCTTCTGGATTGTCTCGCAAGTTGGTCAAGGTTAAGGTTGGCTGCCAAGTAGTTCCCCCATCCTCACTTCTCCTAACGACCATAGCAATATCTCCCCAATCAGAATGGTGGAGACGACGCTGATCTGCCCCTGCCAGTAATGTTCCTTTATCCGTACGTAGCAAAGCTGGAATCCGATAACTCTTAATTCCTTCACTATTTGGCTTACCATTGACACCGCTCATAAACAACTCTTGCTTCTCTGTCAAGACTGCCCCTTCAGGAAGTGACGGCTCAATATCTGTCACATCAAATAACTGGCTACGTTTTTTGACTTCCTCTGGAGTTAGAGCACGATTGTATACAGTCAGATTACGAATAGAGAGATTTGAGCCCCACTTCAGTTCTCCTGCTCTATTAGTTGCACCTAACTGAAGTTTATCCACATCTGGCATGTCTGCCAGGAATTTCCCTGACTTTTTATTCGTACGAGATAATACACCATTCACATAAAGACGAACCTGACCATTTGGACTATCCTTTTTTGGTCTTTCAACAGTAAAAGTAACCGAATTATACTTGCCTGGTCTAATCTTCAAAGGCGCATCTGTATAACTTCCATAAAATTGACTACCATCAGCTCCACGTCCCTCTATCAAAGCTGTCCCATTATTGATTGCCATTGTAAAGTACTCATTTACTTTAGTTGTACTGGAAGCAGAAAAGAGATTGTAAAAACTAGGACCATCAGCAGCCGGTTTGAACTCCACATGAATAGTTGCATTTTGGAGTCCCTTTACTTTCTCTAATTCATCAGACAAGTCTACTCTTTTTCCATTTGAATCATTCGTCTCTAAGTCATCTTTTTCTATCACTGTTTCGACATTTTCCAAATCTCGTGCATAGTAATCTCTTGGAATTTTTTCTTCTTGCTTATCTTCCCTTTCTTGTTCTTGATCATTGCCAGAAAGTTCAGTCTCTGAAACAGACTCTACATGCTCTGCAGGAAGAGTTATATTTTCTCCTTCCTCAGAAGGCTGGCTCTTTTCTGTATCAGTTAGGGTTGAGCTCCCCCCCCCCCCCGAAAGTTGAGTTTCATTTGCCAGAGGTTGCTCACTCGCCCCTTCTTGAGCTAAAACAGGAGACGTTCCAAACACCACTGCTCCCACAATCATAGAAACCGCTCCTACCGATAGTTTCCTAATACTATAACGACACTTACGTTCTTGAACATTCCGATTCATACTGTTCCTCTCTATATCTATATCCCGATTTCTGAAATAAGACATTTACTCCAGAAAATGCACTTAGTTTGTCTTTTCTTAACTTTCTTTTACTACAGTTCATTTAAATGACAAAAATGAACTAAACAAACTATCTCAAATTGGTGCCAAATTTCCCCTCTCCTTTCTCCAATCAGACTCCTGCCAATCTAGTTTATCTACCAGGACACCGCTGCAATTAAACTAAAATATCTCTTTATAAGCAAATGATGGACATCAGCTTATGCTATTTACACCATACTTCCTGCTCAATCCTTATCGAACACTTTTTCAAATAGCTTTTCATAAGCATAAATACTTGTAGAAATAATGGGAAATATAATCAAGCTCACAATCAGAATCTTATCCAGCTTAAAGGGGACAATCCCAAATAAGTGAAGAAATAAATCAATCAGAAAACTGTCGAAAAAAACTGTCAAAAGTAGTTCAATTTGTCTTTTTCTCTGCTTTTTTGTCTTGAATGCCTTAAATATCATATTATTCCCCTTTTCTAAGCTTCAATCCCTTCTCTCTATCTGTCATTTCGCATAGCTGCTACTATTTTTACAGCAATCTATCTTTAAATATACATAAAGATAAGATTCTATCACTTTTTATAAGTGTTAGCAAATTTATTATACCTCATTTCTAAAACGCTTTCAATACAGTGTAGTATAATAGATTTTAGTTTCAAGAAACTCTTTTGTATAATAATATCCTTGAAAGTAGTTTCAGATGAACATTTATAGTCCATAAAAAGAAAACAGAGACTCATCTGTTTTTTACACTCAATGAAAATCA
>NZ_VMMK01000028.1:91298-110787 GCF_013277255.1 Streptococcus sp. 2154 | reverse complement strand
GTAACCATACCTACGGCAAGGCGAAGCTGACGTGGTTTGAAGAGATTTTTGGAAAGTATTAACACCTACAGACAAGCCTGACGATAGCAAGAACTACCCTACTCGATAGGTATCGGCTTTTGCTTTCTGAAAAAAATTATTTTAAGCAATTTGACAAAGCTAGCAACAAAAAATTCTATAAATATTCCCACTATAAAACGCATAGTATCAAGCTTGTTCAACACCTGATACTATGCGTGTTTGTGATTTTTAAGATTTTGTGCCTAGAGTCGACTCCTTATTTTAGATATTTGAAAGGAATCTCACTCCCACAGAGCCAGTTATAAACCTGGTCATTGACAAAAACATTCATGGCTTCGTGGGCATACTCAGGCATGATGCGATAAGCCTTATCGCAGATCAAACGATTGTAAATCGCAAACTGGGTAATGGGATAGCAAACATCGTCGTCCAAGCCCGTAATCATCTTAACCTCACCTTGGATACGATGGGCAAGATTTTTGACATCGATATAGGCAAGGGTCGCCATGATTTCCTCCTCTGTTTCATGAAAAGGATCGTGGAACTTGAAATAACGGAAAAGTTCATCATAAGCCTCACTAGTATTGCCAATCTCAATCACCCGTCTGAAGTCTGACAAGAAGGGATAGATGGAAACTGTTTTCTGAATTCGAGGATTGAGCGCTGCTGCAACCAAAGCTAGAGCACCACCTTGAGAGGCACCATAGCTAGAAAGACGCTTCTCATCTACCTCAGGCAGATTAGCAATAATTTCAACCAACTGGTAAATGTCCAGATAAACATCCTTATAAAAGAGGTGATCCCGACCCTCCACAGCACCACGGATAATATGTCCCTTAACCGTATTTCCTAGAGGAGAACGCAAACCGTCTTGTGAATAGCCCGACTGGCCTCGAACATCCATGGAAACAACACCGTAACCAGCTACGGTGAAGCCCAGCATGTCGGCCCAATCCCAACCACGTCCCATATAACCATGGAAATGGAAGATTAGCGGAACCTTCTCCTCACTCTTTGGAAGAACGACGCGTGCATAGACCTTGCCTTCATTGCTTCCTTCAAAGGTTAGTTCATAGCACTTGACTTGAGGAATGTGGAAATCTCTTTCCTCCAAGTGGTAGGCTGGAAGCGTGGAAACTTTTTTCACTTCCTCATCCCAGAAAGCATCAAAATCTTCCGGAACCTCGTCCCTGCCTTTATAAGTCTTCATTTCTTCTAACAAAGCTGGATTTTTCATAGCATGCTCCTTTTATTTTGTAATCGCTACCACAACTGTAGCACATCTAAGAAAGCAATGCAAGAAAGAAGGATAAATAGAAAGTGAATTTAGCTTTTCCTCCTTCAAGCCTATTGACTGAAAGTAGTTTTAGAAACGAAAAAAGAGCATTTCGCTCTTCTTCCTTTATTCAATCTTAGTTTTTTGCTTCTTTCTTTTGGAAAGTAGTTTGGTAATTTACTTTAATCGTTACTGTCATATGAGAGTCCTCGTTTCTTTTTGATGACTCTAGTATAAGGGTCAAACCTGAAAGCTAGCTTAAGTTTTCCTTAGAGAAAGCTTAATCCAGATGTTCTTTCTTTTCCAAATGAAGGGCAATCATGCGCCACTCTGGATCCTCTTGCCAGCCTTCAATAGAACTAATGTAGCTAGCAACCTTTCTGGCTTCTTCTAAAATCGGAAAATCTTCGATAATATCAGCTACTTGAAACTCTGGGAGTCCTGACTGTCTGGTTCCAAAAATTTCACCTGAACCACGCATTTTCAAATCTTCTTCGGCCAGGACAAATCCATTGGTCGTTTCTGTCATGATGCGCATGCGGTCGTTCCCAGAATCAGTCTTGGGATTGGCAACGAGAACAGCATAGGACTGCTTGTCCCCCCGACCGACACGACCTCTAAGCTGGTGAAGCTGACTGAGACCGAAACGGTCGGCATCCATGATAATCATGACCGTAGCATTAGGAACGTTGACCCCAACCTCGATAACCGTCGTCGAAACCAGAATATCCGTCTTTCTCTCTTTGAAATCCTGCATGATCTGGTCTTTTTCGTCACTCTTCATCTTACCATGTAGAAGAGCCACTTCTGCCTTACCTGCAAAATGAGCCGTCAGCTCTTCTGATAAGGCAATGGCATTTTTCAAATCTAGAGCTTCTGATTCTTCAATCAAAGGAGAGATGACATAGGCTTGAGAACCTTTTTGGATTTCCCCCTCTAACCAAGTCAAAACCTGAGCTAGTTGCTCATGTTTGATCCAGCGCGTCACAATAGGCTTCCGACCTGCTGGCATCTGGTCGATAATGGAAACATCCATATCTCCAAAGGCTGTGATGGCAAGCGTCCGTGGAATGGGAGTCGCCGTCATCATGAGGACATCTGGATTGTCGCCTTTTTCCCGTAAAATACGCCTTTGCCCCACACCAAAACGGTGCTGTTCATCGATGATAATCAAGCCAAGGCGAGCATAATCCACTCCATCCTGAATCAGAGCGTGGGTTCCGATAATCAAATCAGCCTCACCCTTGGCAATGGTCTCCAAGACTTCTCTCTTTTCTGCAGCTTTTAAGGAACCTGTCAAGAGAGCCAGTTTTAGGTCTGGAAAGAGACTCTGTAGACTCTCAAAGTGTTGCTCTGCGAGAATTTCTGTTGGTACCATGAGGGCTGATTGGTAGCCAGCTGTCACTGCCGCAAACATAGCCAAGCCAGCGACCACCGTTTTTCCGCTCCCCACATCCCCTTGCAAGAGACGATTCATGTGGTGATCCGACTTCATGTCTGTCAAAATTTCCTGTAAACTCTTTTCTTGAGCTGGGGTCAAGGAAAAAGGTAGATTTTCTTTAACTACTGTCACTTTTTCCTGAGACCAATTCAGAACCAGACCACTTCCCTGAACTCTATTTTCAGACTTGAGCGTCTGCAATTGCATTTGAAAATAAAAGAGTTCCTCAAATTTGATACGGCGAAGAGCCTGCTTGTATTCTGCCAAATCCTTGGGGAAATGCATGGCACGAACAGCCTGACAACGGGACATGAGTTTGTATTTGTCCAGCAAAGACTGGGGAAGATTTTCCTCAATCAAGAGGTCCAGTCCCTGATCAAAGGCTGTCTTGATAACTTTGACCAGACTGGCCTGACTGATTCCCTGAGCCAGACGATAGACAGGCTGGAGGTCATCTTCTACCTGAGCCAGAACCTTCATCCCAGTCAGACTAGCCTTAGCGCGGTCCCATTTTCCAAAGACAGCAAGAGTTGCTCCCAACTCTATCTTATCAGCTAGATAAGGCTGGTTAAAGAAGTTCACCGCAAAAACGACTTCTCCCTGTTTGAGGCTAAAACGCAGGCGATTGCGCTTAAAACCATAATACTGGACACTGGCAGGAGTCACGACTTGACCAGAAAGAACTGCCTTTTCACCGTCTTCCAGATCTAGCACCTGCTTAGTCTTAAAATCTTCATAACGGAAAGGAAAGTAGAGCAAGAGATCTTGCAAATTTTCAATTCCTAGTTTGGCGTATTTTTCTGCTGACTTTGGTCCCACACCAGGTAAGACATGCAAGGGTTGATGTAGATTCATGCTCCACTCCTTTCTTTTCTAATCATATTCTCTCGGAATGCGGTCGCTGAGAAGACAAACCACCTCATAGTTAATAGTCCCACGGTAGGACGCTACCTGAGTTGCAGTGATTTCCTTATCCCCATTGGAGCCAATCAAGGTTACCTTGGTTCCGAGTGGGTAAGGCTTAGGCAATCGAATAGTGATTTGGTCCATCGAAACCCTGCCGACAATTGGGCAAGCTTGGCCATCTACCAAGACAGAGAAATTTTCCATGTCTCTTGTCCATCCATCTGCATAGCCGATTGGCACGGTCGCGATGACCTGCTCGCTATCTGCCTGATAGGTCGCCCCGTAGCCCATGCAAGCTCCAGCTGAAACTGTCTTGACATGAACCAGAGCAGACTCCAAGGTCAAGGCTGGAATCAAGTCATAGGGTAAATCCAAGACCTCTCCGCTAGGATTAAGACCATACATGGCATCTCCCATACGGATCGCATTAAAAATAGTCTCTGCATGCCAAAGGGTCGTTGCCGAATTACTGGCATGAACCAGCTCTGGAAGACCTTTCATACTTGATAGAATGGTTTTAAACCGTTCTAACTGGGCATTAAAATAGTCATCTGATTCCTCATCAGCAGTCGCAAAGTGGGTAAAGATTCCTTCAACACGAACACCGTGTTGTTGGAGCAAGTCTTGAGCCTGATCAGCCTCACTAGCCTCTCTAAAACCAATCCGTCCCATCCCTGAGTCAATCTTGAGGTGAACTGTCAATCCAGTTAGGTCCGCTTCCTTATCTAAGAGTGCTTGAATCCACTCCAGTCCAGCCACTGTCAAGGTGATGTCATATTCTTTAGCTAGAGCAACAACTTCTAGCTCAGAAACTCCTAAAATGAGGATTGGCTTGCTGAGTCCAGCTTGTCTGAGTTCAATAGCTTCATCAATATTGGAAACGCAGAAGCCATCGACATCATCTTGAATCGCATTGGCAACAGCTACTGCCCCATGCCCATAGGCATTGGCTTTGACCACTGCCCACTTGAGTGTCCCCTCAGGGATATGAGCCCCCATTTGCTGAATATTGTGTCGAATAGCTCCCAGATGAATCAGAGCCTTGGTTGGTCTATGCGGACTAGCTTGCATGATTTTCCTCCAAAATGACACTGGCTGTCACAAACTGATCGGTATGGCTGATAGATAGCCAAATTTTTCCTGAAAATGGTGACTGACTAAAATAAGGCGCCCCGCGTTCATTGTTTAAGACTTCTAAATCCTGAAAACCGAGCTTGCCAATTCCCGTTCCCATGGCCTTGGAAAAGGCTTCTTTAGCCGACCAGCGACCAGCCAAATATTCGATTTGCCTGCGCCCTTTAAGACTGTTAAACCGTTCCATTTCCTTGGCTGTCAGCACGCGCTTGGCAAAGCCTTCATGTCGTGCAGCCGCTCTTTCTATCGAAGCCAATTCTTCGATGTCAATTCCGTGTCCAACTATCATTCTCATCAAAAGGAGTTGAGATTCCCCAACTCCATCCTTTTCACTTATTCTGCCAAGGTAGCATAGATTTCTTCTACCAAAGCCTCTGTATTTTCCCAACCTAGGCAAGGATCTGTAATAGAGCAGCCAAAGACCTCTGGTTGGTTTTGACGACCATCTGCTAGGTAAGATTCAATCATAAATCCTCGAACTGTCTTTTTAATTTTCTCATTCCAATCACGATTTTGCAAGGTCTGGCGAACAATTCGAATCTGCTCCATATACTGCTTGCCTGAGTTATCATGGTTGGTATCAATGAGGATAAAGGGATTTTCAAGTCCCATGGTTTCATAGCGTTCAATGGCTTGGAGTAGGTTTTCATAGTAGTAATTCGGCATATAATTGCCATACTCGTTAACTGCTCCACGGAGGATGACATGGGACAAAGGATTACCTGAAGTCTCAACTTCCTGCCCATGATAAAGGAAGGTTTGCTTATTTTGAGCAGCATAGATGGCGTTAAACATAACACCCAAATTTCCTGAGGTTGGATTTTTCATCCCTACTGGTGCATCAATCCCAGAAGCCACAAAGCGGTGCTCTTGGTCTTCCACAGAACGAGCTCCAACAGCATGGTAGCTGACCAAGTCATCCACCAAAATTAGATTTGACGGATAAAGCATCTCATCTGCCGTCGTCAAACCAGTCTCTGTAATCACTCGGTAGTGCAACTGGCGCACAGCCTGCAAACCGTTAATCAGGCTTGGAGCCTTAGAAGTGTCTGGCTGGTGAACCAACCCTTTATAGCCGTCTCCGTTGGTACGAGGCTTAGCAGTATAAACGCGCATAACCATGAAAATCTTGTCCGCTACCTTCTTTTGCAAGGCTGACAAGCGGCGGGCATATTCCAAGACAGCTTCTTCATTATCAGAAGAGCAAGGACCAATTACCAAAAGGAGACGGTCATCTTCCCCTGAAATAATGTCTGCCAATTCCCTGTCACGGCTTTCCTTGAGTCTCAAGGCTTCCGCAGACAATTGGGTTTCAGCCTTAATGACTTCCATATCGATTTCTTGACCTTTTTCAATAAATGCCATCTTATTCTCCTAACGTTTTGTAAATTTCTCTGACAAGAGCTTCTGTGTTATCCCAACCCAAGCAAGGGTCTGTGATAGACTTACCAAATACTTCTGGCTCATTTTGTCGACCATCTTCCAGATAAGACTCAATCATAAAACCACGAACGAACTGCTTAATTTTTTCATTCCAAGCACGGTTAATCAAGGTCTGGCGGACAATTCGGATCTGTTCAATATACTGCTTACCAGAATTGTCATGATTGGTATCAATGATGATAAAAGGATTTTCCAAGCCCATTTTCTCATACTGGGCAATGGTCTCAATTAAATTGTCATAATAGTAGTTGGGAATATTGTTACCATACTCATTAAGAGCACCACGAAGAATAGCGTGTGAAAGCGGGTTCCCAGTTGTTTCTACTTCTTTTCCTAAGAAAAGGAAACTTTGTTTGTTTTGAGCAGCATAAATCCCATTAAACATGACATTGAGATTTCCAGAGGTTGGATTTTTAAAACCAGTAGAAAATCCTGCCCCACTTGCCACAAAGCGGTGTTGCTGGTCTTCAACTGAACGGGCACCAACTGCCATGTAAGAAATCAAATCATCTACAAGCGGAAGGTTTTCAGGATAAAGCATTTCATCAGCAGTTGTCATCCCTGTTTCTGTGATGACACGATAGTGAAGATGGCGAACGGCTTTGATTCCATTGATAAGACTAGGCGCTTCTGTCGCGTTAGGCTGGTGAATCAAGCCCTTATAGCCATCTCCGTTGGTACGGGGTTTGGCAGTATAAACACGCATAACCATAAAGATACGATCTGCCACTTCTTCTTGTAGGACTGCCAAACGCTTAGCGTATTCAAGGACAGCTTCTTCGTTGTCAGATGAGCACGGACCGATTACCAAGAGAATTCGCTGGTCTTCTCCACGCATGATGGCTTCTAGCTCTTGATCGCGCTGTGATTTTCTCTCCAAAGCTTGGCCTTCTAATTTTGATAAGGCACGAACTTCTTCGATATTTATTTTAGGACTTTTTGCTGTAAATACCATAAGTCATCTCCTTATAAAGCAAACGGATACCAAGTAAAAATTTACTTTTCACAAGATATCCGCCTCTAAACTATCTCATTTTATTGTCTTTTACCGTGACAATTTTTAAACTTCTTACCAGAACCACATGGGCAAAGTTGATTGCGTCCAATCTGGCTCAAATCCAAATCTTCTGGCATACTTGCTTGGTGAGCAGCGATATTGCGAGTCGCTGTTGTACTGATATGGCGTTCTGCCTGTGGTCTTTCTTGTTCATGAATTTGTGCTTTCATCATCAAGCGTGTCACATCAAACTCAATCGAACCAATCATATCATTAAACATACGGAAACCTTCTGCCTGATACTCAACAACAGGGTTGTTCTGAGCATAACCACGAAGTCCAACCGCGTTACGCAATTGATCAAGGGCATCGATATGATCTGTCCACTTGTTATCCACCACTCGTAGAATCAAAACTTTTTGGAATTCTTTAACTGCTTCTTCATCGCGTAGTTTTGAAACCTGACTATCATAAACCTTCAAGGCACGTTGAAAAAGCTCTTCCTTGATGGCCTTATCAGACAAGCCTGACAAATCTTCCATCGTAATAGAATCTTCTGGAAGCAAGTTGTACTTAGCAAAGTTCAAAATTGCTTCAAGTTTTTCATCTTGTTTGGCACGCGCATGACCATCGACGACACGTTCAATCGTGCGTTTGTGCATAGCCTGAATTTCAGGTGCCAAGTCACGGTCTGCAGTGATGACATCGTAACGTTGAGCATAGATAATCTCACGTTGTTCACGCATGACATCGTCGTATTGAAGGACTTGTTTACGGGTATCGTAGTTATTTCCTTCGACACGTTTCTGAGCTGCCTCAACCTGACGCGTCAACATACGAGACTCAATGGCCTCTTCAGACATATTCAAGCGTTCAAATATGCCTTTCAAGCGTTCAGAACCAAAACGTTTCATCAAATCATCTTCAAGAGAGAGGTAGAATTGTGACTCACCTGGATCTCCTTGACGACCTGAACGTCCACGAAGCTGGTTATCGATACGACGACTTTCATGACGTTCTGTACCAATCACACAAAGTCCTCCAAGTTCACGAACACCTTCACCAAGCTTGATGTCGGTACCACGACCCGCCATGTTGGTTGCGATGGTAACGGCACCACGTTGACCAGCATTCATGATGATTTGGGCTTCTCTATAGTGATTTTTGGCATTCAAGACTTCGTGAGGAACACCAGCTGCGACCAATTTCTTAGAAATATAGTCACTAGTTTCAACCGCTACTGTACCAACCAAGACAGGCTGACCCTTTTGGTAACGAGCCTTAACGTCTTCGACAACCGCTTTAAACTTAGATTCGATACTTGCATAAAGAAGGTCTGAGTGGTCAATCCGTTGAACAGGACGGTTTGTTGGGATTGGAATAACACGAATGTTGTAGATTTCACGGAATTCTTCTTCTTCAGTCTTACCTGTACCCGTCATACCAGACAATTTCTTGTACATACGGAAAAGGTTTTGATACGTGATTGAGGCAGATGTCTTGGTTTCATCCTGGATTGGCACACCTTCTTTGGCTTCAATAGCTTGGTGCAAGCCATCAGAATAACGACGACCTTCCATGGTACGACCTGTAAATTGGTCGACAATCAAGATTTCTTGCTCTTCGCTCACCACATAGTCAATATCGAGAAGCATGATGTAGTTGGCACGAAGGGCGTTATCGATAAAGTGAGTCAAAGCCACGTTTTCGATGTCATAGAGATTTTCAAGCTTGAAGTAGCTTTCAGCCTTGTCAATCCCTGAATCAGACAAACCAATAGTCTTAGACTGCACATCGATGATGTAGTCGTCTTTGTCCAACGATTTTACATAGTGGTCTGCCATATGGTAGAGCTGACTGGTTTCAACTGCATTAGCACCTGATACAATCAAAGGTGTACGGGCCTCGTCAATCAAGATAGAGTCAACCTCATCGACCAAGGCATAGTTAAGCGGACGTTGTACCATGTTTTCAGCACGAACGACCATGTTGTCACGAAGGTAGTCAAATCCGATTTCTGAGTTGGTTGAGTAAGTAATATCACACTCATAGGCTTCTTTTTTCTCCATTGGAGATTTGGCAGCCAAGTTAATCCCTACTGACAAACCAAGCCATGAGTACAATTCACCCATCTCAGTCGCGTCACGTTCTGATAGGTATTCGTTAACCGTAACTACGTGAACCCCTTTGCCTGAAAGGGCATTGAGGTATACCGGCATAGTCGCAGTCAAGGTTTTCCCTTCCCCTGTACGCATCTCTGGCACGTCACCATGGTGAAGAACGATTCCCCCCATGACCTGAACCTTATATGGGAAGAGACCTAGGACACGTTTGGCACCCTCACGGACAACCGCAAATGCTTCATAAAGCAATGAATCCAGCGATTCTCCATTTTGATAACGTTCTTTAAATTCAACTGTTTTTGCTTTTAGTTGGTCATCAGTCAAAGCAGCCATTTGGTCTTCGTATTTGAAAACCTTGTCAGCCATCTTTTCCAGACGACGGATTTCTCCTTTATCATTTTCGATAATTGTTTTTAAAATATTAGCCATGTTTTTCCTTACTTTAAATTCCGAATATTTTAGAATGTTCTTTTAATTTTAGCACAATTACTGATTATTTTCAAGGAAGAATCCCCATTTTGAAAAGGAAAAAGAGGCTAGTTTTCAAGCTAACCTCTCTGACTTTTATGATACTTTAATTGCCAAGAATCGGCAAAATAGCAAATAGGATAAATAAGTTAATCCAAAGAGAAAGACAGCAGATCAATCCAAAAACAAAGAGACTGACTTTCTTGGACAGCAAGGCCATCAAAATGGACAGAATGCCAAAAACTAGCAAGACTTTCTATATGCTGAAGAGGTCAATCTTCCCCCCAGAATCGGACTGCCCCAAGGAAGAAAGAAGAAAGCAATCCATATTAACAGAACTAAACCAATATAGACCTTGGAATAGCGTGTAATAAATGATTTTAGATGTACCATAAGCTACCTCCTAAGCTTGTATATCTTTTGAATACTGTATATGCCCATTTTCGACAACTAATACATCTGTACAAAGGTCTGAAATATCTTCCGATATGTGTGATGTCAGGATAACCAGACCATTTTCTTTTTTAAGGTAAGATAAAATGACCTGTTTGGTTAACCTCACACTCTTCTCATCCAAAGCATTCATAGGTTCATCGAGAAAGAGTATAGATGGTTCGGCAATAAAGGCTTGGATCAAAGCCATTTTTTGTTTCGTTCCTAAGGATAAATGACGGTACTCAACGTCTTCAAATTCCTGTAAATCATAGTATTGAATCCAATAGGCAATTCTTTTTTCCGTAACTTTAGATGAAAAATACCTTAACAGTTCCAAATTTTCTCTCAGGGATAAATGAGATAGAAACTCTACCTTTTCAATTAAAATCCCTGCATCCTGAATATAATGATTTTTTATCCCGTAGACTTCCCCATCTTGAAGAACTTTTCCTTTGTCAAGCTTAATATAACCAGCAAGTACCTTTAAAAGAACCGTCTTGCCAGATCCATTATCACCTTTAAGGCCATAAATTTTTCCTGATTGAAACACCAAATTCAACTGATTTAAAATAGGTCTTTTCGCGTAATTTTTCTGTCCATCTATAATTTCAAGTCTCATCGTTTATCCTTTCTTAAATTTCTCTTCCAAACGACTAACAATCAAGATAACCAATAAACTTAGGAGTCCTAAATATACTATTACAATATGATCCATCATCCATTCTTGTCCCACAAATGCTAAAAAATAGAGAAAAAAGGAAAAACCAGCGCCCGCACTAATCAGTGCTATCAGATAAGACAGTAGCAAGTACAAAATCATTAACTGAGCAAGTAAAAAGAAAGGTGCGACTGTTTTGAAATGAATTCCTAGAGGAAGTAAACCAAGAAACCAGACAAATAAATCTTGAATAAAAAATTTAGAGATGACAACCAATCGTTTCCTTGTATAATCGAAAAAGGAGCTTGATTGATAGCGAATCAAGTGATGGTAATGGTCTGCCAAATCACTTTCAAGCAAAATGACAGAGAGCCATCCAACCATGAAAATCGAAAGGTTTAACAAGAATTTGGGGATTTCTAAATTCGCTTCAGAATAGTCATTATAGGAAAAGATTGAAATCAATTCCCTCTTGAAAAAGAGAAAAACATCCTGCTTTTGAACCGCTATTGACAATAGATAGTTAATCAAAATCATCATCAGAACTATACGAAGTAGTAAAACGATCTTTCTCTTTAGCCAAATATTGTTAAAGTTCTTAAACATTATCTTCATATTTTTTAAGTACCATATAGGGGACAATATAAAGGATATAAGGAGTAAAGAGTCTCATCAAACTGACATCCCCATAGCTAGCTTGCATCAAACTCGTCATAGGAACCATATAGTAAGGCAAGGCACTATAGAGTAACATAGAACCAAGCCAAAGAAACATCAAATAGGCGATTGCCGAACGAGTCACATTCCTTAAATAATCAACTATTTTTAAAAAATAGACCGTATTGATGAAGATACCGATTAGAAGGACACAAGTAAAGAACAAATAGCTTGTTATCTCTCCATCCAAGAACCTTTGTAAACTACTCCCATTAGAAAATAGAGAATTCCATTCAAGAGGAGAAAAAGTCCCAAAGAAATAAGTTAAAATTGCAATTATCAGCACAGTCACTAAATATATCACACAAGGGATACTTGCAAGTTGAAAAGTCAACTTTCTTTTTAACCCTTGATAACTCACTTCTCTTCCAATACTCAATCGTAAAACTTTATTTTTCAGCTCAATATATTGAAAACCTAGCAAAACAATGATGATTGGAATAATAAATGATTGATAAAAACCTAGATTGAACTGGAGAATACGAAAATCTAATGCTGATTTTAATAAGTTATTTTTAATTGCTTGTCCATCGAATTTAGCTAGATCGGGCGCATGAATATCAAAAAAGAAATAAGTCATCAAAACATCACGATAAACCAAAGCAAGAAAAAGCAAAGTAAGCAAGACATAAACAAATTTATGCCTTGCCAAAGTTAAGAGAGGAATCTTCATAAGCCACCTCCTAAAAATAAAAACCGATATAAATCAATGCCTTTCGCCTTTAGATTGTCCTAGTTCCCGTCTCAAGCGAAGCATTTTTTTGAAACAGAAATAAGTTAACCTATTCAGACCAATAGCTAGCAGAATAAAAAGAAACCAAATGCCCCATAACTTGATATCTGTCACATTTCTCAAGACGATATTGAAAAACAGAACTGAAATAACTGTCCAAGCAAGGCTAAAAAGAGCATAGAGGGGAATGTAAAACCAGTAAAAATAGTAAAAAATTGGGAAAAATTTACTTTCTCTATTATCCTTTTCAATCCAATTGAAAAAGTAAAACCAGGGCAATAAGATTATAAATTTAAACAAATGTTTCATCGATACCTCCTTTTTGATAGCGTTTTCTATTATTTTATTATATCAAAAAAATCTGGAAATGTCATTCCAGATTCTACTTTTTATTTGCGTTTTCTTGCGATGAGATGAATCGGTGTTCCCTCAAAAACAAAGGCCTTGCGGATTTGATTTTCCAAGAAACGCAGGTAAGAAAAGTGCATGAGTTCTTCTTCATTGACAAAGATGACAAAGGTTGGTGGTTTGGTTGCCACTTGGGTCGCATAGAAAATCTTGAGACGTTTTCCTTTGTCTGTCGGTGTTGGGTTGATGGCAATGGCATCCATGATGACATCGTTCAAGACAGCTGATGGAATACGTGTATTTTGACTTTCGCTGATTTGCTTAATCATCTCAGGAAGTTTGTGGAGACGTTGCTTGGTCAAAGCGGATACAAAGATAATCGGTGCGTAAGGCAGGTATTGGAACTGCTCACGGATATCTTCTTCCCAGTTTTTCATAGTGTGGTTATCTTTTTCAAGCGTATCCCACTTGTTGACCACGATAATCATCCCTTTACCAGCTTCATGGGCAAATCCTGCGATACGCTTATCGTATTCACGGATGCCTTCTTCCGCATTGATGACCATCAAGACCACATCAGAGCGGTCAATAGCTCGCATGGCACGCATGACAGAGTATTTCTCAGTATTTTCATAAATCTTACCAGACTTACGCATACCAGCCGTATCAATCATAGTAAATTCTTGGCCATCTGTATCTGTAAAGTGGGTATCAATGGCGTCACGCGTTGTTCCAGCAACAGGACTGGCAATGACACGGTCTTCTCCCAAGATAGCGTTAATCAAGCTTGATTTTCCAACATTTGGACGACCAATCAAGCTAAACTTAATGACATCTGGATTTTCTTCTTCATATTCATTTGGAAGATTTTCCACAATGGCATCTAGCACATCCCCTGTACCGATACCATGGACAGATGAGATAGGCAGTGGTTCACCCAAACCGAGGGCGTAGAAATCATAGATATCATTTCGCATCTCAGGGTTGTCCACCTTGTTAACTGCGAGGATAACTGGTTTGTGGGTCTTATAAAGCTTACGGGCTACGTATTCGTCTGCATCGGTAATTCCTTCCTTACCGGACACGACAAAGACGATAACATCTGCTTCTTCCATGGCAATTTCTGCCTGGTGCTTGATTTGTTCCATGAAAGGAGCATCGACATCATCAATTCCTCCTGTATCAATCATGCTAAAAGAACGATTGAGCCACTCACCCGTTGCATAAATACGGTCACGTGTCACTCCTTCGACATCTTCTACAATGGAGATTCGCTCACCAGCGATCCGATTAAATAGGGTTGATTTCCCAACATTGGGACGTCCTACAATGGCAATAGTTGGTAGGGCCATAATTTCTCACTTTCTACAATAATTTCTTCTGTTCAAGATTTTTTCTAGTTGAGCTTGGTTCAGCTTGACCAAACTGTTCTGCTAGGCGCTGACTCCAGCTTGTGGTCGCACGCGCCCCAGCATAGTCAGCCTGAACACGGTCATAAGCTTGGATTGCCTCAGTTGACTGTTCTTGGTATTCTTCCTCAAAGACAACATTCTCTAGTGGCAGTCTCGGTTTCATATCATGATGTTGATTTGGCACACCCAGTGCCATCCCAAAGACAGAATAGGTGTAGTCAGGTAGGTTAAAGAGCTCTGCCACTTCTTCAGACTTGTATCGAACCAAACCGATAATCACACCACCATAGCCCAAGCTTTCAGCTGCCAACAAGGCGTTTTGTCCAGCAAGAGCTGCATCGACCGAACTAATCAAGAGACCTTCCACACCTTGGGGTTGGAAGGTGTCGGTATGAAGTCGGGCTCCCTTTTCTGCTCGGTTCAAATCTCCGACAAAGAGAAGGAAAACAGCAGACTGGCGAATGGCTTCTTGAGGTACCAATTCATACAAGGCATCTTTCTTCTCTTGACTTCGTACCACAATCACAGAGTAGGATTGGAAATTCTTCCAAGATGATGCCATCTGGGCTGCTGTCAAAATCTCATTTAAGTCTACTTGGGGAATTTCTTGCTCCTTAAACCTGCGCACTGAAGTATGAGCCTTCATCAATTTAATGGTTTCTGTCATCGACGGTTTACTCCTTCTAAACGAGTCTCCTCAGCCAAATAACGGATGCGTTCCATGACCCGTCTGGCTTCCCAGGTTTCGTCATTTCCATGTTTCCCTTTAGCGAAATGCTGCTCCAATTCTTCAAAGTTGAAGTTGGAGGTGAAAAAGGTCGGTAAATTTTCCTGCATCCGATATTGGAGAATGACCTGCAGGATTTCGTCACGCACCCAAACGGTTGATTGCTCGGCGCCAATATCATCTAAAATCAGGACTTCAGAAAGCTTAAGCTCGTCCACCAAGGTCTTAACATTGCCATCACCGATAGCATTTTTGACATCGATGACAAAACTAGGATAGTGGAGGAGAGTGGAGGAAACACCACGTTTTTCTGACAAATCATGGGCTAGGGCAGCCACCATGAAACTTTTACCCACACCAAAATCTCCATATAGGTAAAGACCTTTTCGAATAGCTGGATATTGCTCCACGAAGGCTAATAGCTTTTCAAAAACTGGCAAGCGCCCCAAATCATCCAAGTCTACTTGAGCTAAACTAGCTTTCCTGAGACTGGCTGGCAGATTGATTAACTTGAGACGGTTCTTAATAGCCGCTTCTTTTTCAGCCGCGATTAGTTCAGGAGTTTCTTCATAAGAAACATCCGCATAGCCATGATTCATAACCAAAATCGGCTTGTAGCCTTTGGCAATATAATCCGTATCACCACGAAGAAACTTGTCTCGCTCGGTGATGTACTGATTAAACTTGGAGATACTGCGATTCAATTCCTCTGGGGTCAGGGATTCTTGCTGGATAAAGGCCGCAACATCAGGGTCCTTCATGATTTTCTGGACCAAATCTTGATAATGAAAACGGCTAGGTTGACGTTTGAGTACGTCTCCGACACTTTCCATCTAATCTCCTCCTTTTTCTAATCGAGCTAATAGTTCTTGTTTCTTACGTTCTAGTTCCAGACGAGTTTCCTCGCTGGTTTCATTTTTATAATCTGGATTGCTCCACTTGGGTACATTGGACTTGGCAGGACTAGGGGTACTGCTTTTTTGAGCCTGATTCTTCTGCCCACGCTCACGGATTCGCAAGACTGCCTCTTCTGCCGAATGAATCTTTTGATAGGCATAATCATTAGCCACCTTCATGGCATATTTCTCATTGATGTTTGCCGAATCCACCTTATTAAAGGTCAATAAGAGAATGATATTGATGACTTCGTCCAGCAAGCCCAAACCAGCCATCTGTTGCAAGAGTTCTCTTTCTGTTTGGGTGATGGTTCCCTTGCGTGTTTGCTTGATTTCTGCCAAGAACTGCAGGGCAGTCTTACTCTTAGCTTCTTTGATAATGGTTGTTTCCTTAGGACTAAAGTCAGAGGAAACAGGTTTTTGAGCGATTTTTTCCCGCATGCGTTTGGTTGAAATGACTTGGGAAACAGCTGTTGACTTAGCCAATTGATAAGTTTCAAACCAAGTCCATTTCTTCTCCTCGGCAATGGCAAAGAGGTTTAAGACATCGGACTGCTCATCCGCAAAGCGAAGCCCATCTCGAGCCATAAGCTGACGAAAATGATCCAAGTCAAAATCGTTGGCCACTTTCTTCTTGAGACCAAGGTCTTCTTGACTTCCCAGCTCTGCCAAGTCTGGAAAGACTTGACTGAGTGAGACAGGTATTTCTTCTCCCTCAGCACTCTCAACTCTCAAATCCTCCACAGCGGCATCGCCAATTTTTTTCTCCAAGAGTCTACGATAAACAGGATGCTCCAAGAAGTCTTGACTAGATAGAGGAGCATGAAGGGCTAGCTGATAGGTATCCCCTTTTTGATAGAGGGTTAAGAGATTGAAAGCAGATAGGATTTTCAAGGATTTTATCAATCTATCCATTCCAAAGTTGAGATGGTTAAGAATGCTTGAAAAAAGATATTCCTTTCTGCCATTATCCCAAAAACTAATCGTATAAAGATAAAGGCTCAGTGCCTCCTGACCGATAATCGGGAGGTAGCACTGTACCAGAGATGAGGTATCTTGCGACACCCGATTATTCTTTAGATAAGAAAAACGGTCAATTGGCTTCATTTATCTTTCCTTTTTCTTTTTAGAGGACTGGGTGATTTGTTGGAGCAGACTCTCTAACTCACTGACATCCTTAAAACTACGATAGACACTGGCAAAACGTACATAGGTAATCTCATCCAATTCAGCCAACTCCTCCATGACGAGTGAACCAATGTCCTCACTTTGAATTTCATTTTCATTTCGACCACGGAGTTTCTGTTCGATACGATTGACTACCATGTTGATTTCATCACTTGACACAGGACGTTTCTGGGCTGAGCGGATAATCCCATTAAAGATTTTATCTCTGGAGAATTGTTCCCGTGTGCCATCTTTTTTAACAACCACTAAGGTTCTTTCTTCTACCCGTTCGTAGGTTGTAAAACGGTGCTGGCATTCGTCGCACTCACGTCTTCTACGAATAGTGTTCCCTTCTTCTGCTTGGCGACTATCGATAACACTTGACTTGGTAGCCCCACATTTTGGACAACGCATCCTTTCCCTCCTTATCGTTTTCTTTTCATTATACCATTTTTTAAACGATTCCCAAAACATTTCTTCTTTTTGCTTGACAAGTTTTTTGTTTTGTTGTATTATTTAATTAAGACAAAGAGGTAAAAGAAAGGAGACCAAGATGTCCTGGACATTTGACAACAAAAAACCCATCTATTTACAGATTATGGAGAAAATCAAGCTTCAGATTGTTTCCCATACACTGGAACCCAATCAACAACTTCCAACCGTGAGAGAGCTGGCTAGCGAGGCTGGTGTCAATCCAAACACCATCCAAAGAGCCTTGTCAGACCTCGAACGAGAAGGATTTGTCTACAGCAAGCGCACAACTGGACGATTTGTGACTGAAGATAAAGAGCTGATCGCCCAATCACGCAAACAATTATCGGAAGAAGAATTGGAACACTTCGTTTCCTCCATGACCCATTTTGGCTATGAAAAAGAAGAACTACCAGGCGTAGTCGGCGATTATATTAAAGGAGTTTAAGCCTATGTCATTACTAGCATTTGAAAATGTATCCAAATCTTATGGAGCAACCCCAGCCCTTGAAAATGTTTCTCTTGACATCCCAGCTGGAAAAATTGTTGGTCTCCTTGGGCCAAACGGCTCAGGAAAAACAACCCTGATTAAACTAATCAATGGCCTCTTACAACCAGATCAAGGACGTATCCTTATCAACGACATGGACCCAAGCCCAGCAACCAAGGCCATCGTAGCTTATTTACCTGATACCACCTATCTCAATGAGCAAATGAAGGTCAAAGAAGCCCTAACCTACTTCAAGACCTTCTATAAAGATTTCAATCTTGAACGTGCCCATCATCTACTTGCAGACCTTGGTATTGATGAAAATAGTCGTCTCAAGAAACTATCAAAAGGAAACAAGGAAAAAGTCCAATTGATTTTGGTTATGAGCCGTGATGCTCGTCTCTACGTTCTAGACGAACCCATTGGTGGGGTGGATCCAGCAGCCCGTGATTATATCCTCAATACCATTATCAACAACTACTCCCCAACTTCTACTGTTTTGATTTCTACCCACTTGATTTCTGATATCGAGCCAATCTTGGATGAAATTGTCTTCCTCAAAGATGGAAAAGTCGTCCGTCAAGGCAATGTAGATGACATTCGCTATGAGTCGGGTGAATCCATTGACCAACTCTTCCGTCAAGAATTTAAGGCCTAAGCAAAGGAGATTATTTATGTTTTGGAATTTAGTTCGCTACGAATTTAAAAATGTTAACAAGTGGTATTTAGCCCTCTACGCTGCTGTTCTAGTCCTTTCCGTTCCCCTGGGAATGCAAGGACACTACTATTCTTATATATCTTTCAAAGATAGCCAACCTTTCCTATTTATCTTTCTGGCTCTCGTCTTTGGCGGCTTGATAATTACACTGGGGATTTCAACTCTTTTCTTGATTATCAAACGCTTCAAAAGTAGTGTCTATGACCGCCAAGGCTATCTGACTTTGACCTTGCCAGTTTCTGAGCACTATATCATCACAGCTAAATTAGTCGGAGCCTTCATCTGGTCTATACTTAGCTCGGCTGTACTGGCTCTAAGTACTTTTCTTATTGTGAC
Source organism: Streptococcus sp. 2154 (assembly GCF_013277255.1). Lineage (NCBI taxonomy): Bacteria > Bacillati > Bacillota > Bacilli > Lactobacillales > Streptococcaceae > Streptococcus > Streptococcus sp. 2154. The sequence goes on along the minus strand of NZ_VMMK01000028.1, from coordinate 91,870 downwards.
TATAACGGTTCCAGAATGGATGTCACATTATGACTGGTTCCCACTTGTAGGAACATACCTTCCTCAACTCTCTCTTGTGGGGCTATCCCTCCTACTAAATACCATTTCCAGTATCCTCTGCATCTACTTGGCTATTTCCATTGGACAACTGTTCAATGAATATCGTACAGCACTTGCTGTTGTAGCCTACATTGGTATCCAAATCGTCATTGGCTTTATTGAAGTTTTCTTCAATACCAGTACTAACTTCTATGTCAATTCACTTGCAGGATTTAATGATAATTTCTACATGGGAGCAAGCGTAGGCATTGTTGAAGAACTCATATTCATAGCTATCTTTTACCTCGGAACCTACTACATCTTGAGAAACAAGGTTAATTTGCAATAATTTTAAAATCAAAAAGGATAACATCTCATCACAGAGAGGCTATCCTTTTTGATTTTATCTCATTTTCCGTCTAACTTTATCTTACAGACGAATCCTTCTAACCAATTAATACTCTTCGAAAATCTCTTCAAACTACATCAGCTTCACCTTGCCGTAGGTATGGTTACTGACTTCGTCAGTTCTA
>NZ_VMMK01000028.1:60822-91266 GCF_013277255.1 Streptococcus sp. 2154 | reverse complement strand
AACCTCAAAGCAGTGCTTTGGGCAAGCTGCGGCTAGCTTCCTAGTTTGCTCTTTGATTTTCATTGAGTATAAATGGTAAAATCTGATTTAAAGGTCTTGTTTAATTTCTCTATTGTGACACTATCATTATATTCCTTAAATATTCTCATAGCTTTATAACATTCTTTTTTACCTAACTCTACTTGATTCGTTTTTATGAGATAAATACCTTTTAAAAAAAGCAAATAAGTCTTTTCAAAATAATATCCTTGTCTGGTCAGTAAATTTTCTAAATCATCTATAAAAAATTGAGCGCTATCTAACAAATTATTTTTTAATAATAATTCTAAATTAAATAAATATAAAGGAATTACTCTATGTGTTCCCATATCTGTTTTTAAAAAATGTCGTGTTTTCTTGATTACCGCTCTATAAGGAGCATATCTATTATGCACCCCCCTATGTCTCTTGGGAAAGGGGAACTAATGAGAATCACAATAGGCTCATTCGGAGATGGTTACCTAAAGGAACTAAGAAAACGACTCCCAAAGAAGTCGCATTCATCGAAAATTGGATTAATAACTATCCTAAAAAACACTTGAACTACAAGTCCCCCAGAGAAGACTTCTTGATGGATAACTTGAACTTGAAATTTGGCAATGAAATAAAGACTATACAAATTGATTAGGGAATTTAAAACATAGTAGATTGAAACTAGAATAGTACACCTCTACTTCTAAAACATTCTTAGAAATCGATTTGACTGTCCTGATCGATTTATCCTGTTCTTATTTCATTTCACTATAATTTCTAACAATATTTTAGAAACTGAACCGTACCATTTCAACTTCAATACATTACAATATTGATAGGCACAGTTCCCATACCTGTCCAAATTCGAATAACGTTTAGTATAAATTAGAATATGACTACAACATCACAAATAATTAGACTATCTATAATATCTACGATGTAACATATACATAGGAAGCACCGTTATCAAGAGCGCCAAGGCTATCAACCAGATAAGATGAAGATACAAACCTGTCACCTCACCTCCCCATATAATACGAATCATGCGGGTAGCGTGATACAAGGGAGAAAACCAAGTCAAATCACCAAGTATTGGGGGCAAGGAAGTAATGGGAAAGAAGGTATCTGAAAACATATAAAGAGGACGGATTACCAAAACATTGTAGTAATTCAGAAATTCCCTAGACGGTGCCAAGTAGGTAAAGATTAGTCCTAAAACACCAAACAAATAACCCACTATAAATAAAATCAGAGGAATCAATAACATCAAGACATGAAAATGCGCTGTGATAAGCATGGAAATCAGCCAAAAAATCCCACCGAAAATCACTGCACGAATACCTGCCCAGATAGCCTGACCCACCACAATATCACTCGTATTGATTGGCGTCATCAACATAGCATCATAAGTCTTTTCAATCTTATACCGGATAAAGGCATTGACCGTTGTTTCTGCGGTGGCCGCAGACATGGCAGTCGCAGCAATTAAACCTGTAATGACAAAATCACGGTAGAGCATACCGTTAACATGCGTCAAATAGGCACCAACTCCAAATCCCATTGCTAAAAGATAAAAGAGGGGGTCGATAAGGTTGGGGACAATTGAAATTTTAAATAAATTTCTAAAACTCATGTAGTTGCGTACCACAACGTGTCCGATGGACTGAAATGATAACTTAAACATGCAAGTCCTCCTTCTCTGTCCCAGTCAACCCCAAAAAAAGCGTCTCAAGGTTGTCAGCATCATACTTGATGAGCAAGTCTTCTACAGTTCCTTCTTCTTTGATAGTCCCTTGGTGGAGCATCAGCACCCTATCTGTCAAATATTCAATCTCATTCATATAGTGGGAAGTAATAATGATGGAAACACCTAATTCCTTCAACTCCAAAAGTTTATCCCAAATAATATTGCGGGATTGAATGTCTAAACCAACTGTCGGTTCATCTAAAATGATAATATCAGGCCGATTGATGAGAGCTCTTGCCAAGACAAGACGTCGTCGCATCCCACCCGACAGTTGATTCACCATCTTTTGCGCATGTTTGCTCAGTTGAACAAAATCCAAGAGAGAATCGATTCTCTTCCTAAGTTCGACAGATGAGATACCATAACATAGACCGTGAGCAAAAAGATTATCATAAACATTCAAGGTCATGTCCAGCATATCCTCCTGCCCTACAATACCCAGACAAGATTTACTCTTACGACGATTGGTTTCAATATTTTGCCCCAAGATATCAATCTCTCCTGAGGAAATTGAGGTCAGTGAGTAAATCATCTTTAAAGTGGATGTTTTGCCAGCACCGTTGATTCCCAAGATACCCAAACACTCTCCTTCTCCCAATTCAAAGCTAATTCCCTTGACAGCTTCATAAGAACCATATTGCTTTTTTAGATTTTTAACACTTAACTTCTTCACTCTTTCTTTCCCCCACAAATAGAGCATGTTGGATACTTTGTTAATTCATCAAAATGTTGTTCGAATGTTATAAAGTCAATTGAGAATCTTTTATTAAATGTTAGCAATGCTTCGTATCCCCAAAAAATATATCTTAAAATTTCAAACGAAATAAAATACCCTTGAAATAGACAAGCAGAACCTAAAGCACCATTCGGAGTTCTGAACATCTCTAGTTCCAATGAATTTGTCATCGTACGAACAGTCTCCAACTCCTCAGCATACTCAGGAATTTTTTCCAAATCCTCTAAAAACTGACAGTAATAGCACGCTGCTTTATACGGAATAATTGAATATACTTTCCCATTTTTCTTACCCACCACAGCAGACAGACATAATTTATTGTATTGAACACAAGCTTCATTGACCCAAAAATCAATATAGCCTGTTGGATAATCTGCAACATTTACTACGATATCACATTTTGAAGTTTTTATTAACTCATCAACATCCTCTTTTGAACCTATCTCTTTATCAAGTACCTCAAATTCAATTAAAGGATTAAACTTTCTAAGCGACTCTTTTGCAGCCTCTACTTTTCTTTTTCCAATATCAGATGTCGAATACAAAATTTGTCTATTGAGATTACTAGCTTCTACCGTATCAAAATCAACTGCTGTAATATGCCCTATACCTAATTCAGCCAATGCTAGACAGATATTACTTCCTATACCACCAATACCTAAGAGCAAAATACGCGTCTTTTTTAATTTTAACTGATAATCATATTTTGTTAAAGATAATGTATCTAAAGTATTAAAAAAGTTAAGATTTACGGAATATCTGTCCAATTCTTCTGAAGTTAATTCAGTTGTAGTAACAAAATTATCCTCCAAATACCCTAGTGTATCTAGTAAAGAAATACTTTCTTCTACCTCATTAGGGGACAAGCTATCAACTAAGCTACAAATTTCATTGATTGTGTATTGTCCATCGAGAAGCTTAATGAGCTGAGTATACTTCTCATCCAGATTCTCAATCTCAATACCATAATCTTTTCCTATACCTAATCTAATTTTATCCTTTAAAAATAGGACACTATGAATATCTTTAATTTTAGGTAAATTCAATTCTATTTCCTCCTAAAATAGACAAAAGGAATGGAAAAATCCATTCACTTTTGAAAAAATGTTGAGAATGTAATCTTAAGATTAACGTCCTTCAACTGTGGATACTGCTGCAATTACTTTTGTAATTTTACCTCCATTTAAACTCAGACAATAAAATTTAAAATATTCTCTAGTAAAACATTTTAAAAATCTATTTATCTTGTGCTTTAATTATAGTATAATAAAAGATAGAAAATCATCGATATATGAAATTTGGAGAAAATTTTTATGGAACCAGATATTTTCATCATCACAAAACTCTTATCAGACCCTTCTCGGATGCACATTTTAGATATTCTAATGGATGGAAAAGCTCACACGGTTAACGAAATTGCCAGCTTTACCAAAATCAAGCAACATACTGTCAGCTATCACCTCAAATTACTTACCGAAGCACAGGTAACCACTCTACAAACCTATGGACGTTTTCATTATTATTCTTTAAAAAGTGCTGCCATTGCAGAAATGCTGGAATTTCTCAGCTTCTACTCTCCTCAGCGTGATGTCAAAAGTTATAAACAACACATTCACAAAAAGGAATTAAAGGTCGCTCGCACCTGCTATGACCATATTGCTGGTGAGCTTGGCATTTCCATTACCAATTATCTCTTGCAAGAAAATCTCCTCAGCGAATCAGAAAAAGACTTCCAACTCACTGAAGCTGGGAAGTCTTATTTCCAAAGAAAATTACACATTGATACGGATGAATTGAAAAAGAAAAAACGGAAATTTTGCCCTAAATGTTTGGATTGGAGCGAACGTAAAAATCATGTCGGCGGAGCTCTCGGCAATGCTCTTTTAGAATTTTTCAGTGAAAAACAATTGGTCATCCCTGCACAAACGCCACGTTCACTTACCATTACAGAGCAGGGCAAAGAATTCCTCGAAAAGGAGTGGGGGATTTAAACATAGATTTTTAAGCAAATAACTGTCCATACCAATTCTATAACAACCTCTCTATTCCCCTTACTCTCCCAACTGGGCACTGTAGGCGATAATCTGATCAACCGTATCAGACAAGAATTGGATGGTATCACGAAGTGGTTTATCTGTTGAAATATCCGCTCCGATAATCATGGCTGACTCAAGTGGTGTCTTACTACCACCTGATTTGAGAAGTTTGAGCCAGTCTTCAGCTCCAGTTTCTGAATTTTTTAGATGAAGGTAACCAGCAGTCGAGATGACTAGTCCAGCTGAGTAAGTGTAACTATACAAGCCCATGTAGTAGTGAGCTTGACGCATCCAAGTCAAAGCTGCATCATCGTCAATTTCAATGGCATCTCCCCAGAAATCCGTCAAAACTTCCTTCATAATACTGTTGAGTTTGCTTGCTCCAAAGGTCTCCCCTTCTTCAATCAATGTATACACCTTACGCTGGAAGGCTGCTTCCAAAAGGTGAGTGATAAAGTTATGGAAGTAGGTGTCTGTCAAGCGGTGAGCCAGAGCGAAGCGTTTTTGACGAGGGTCGTCAGATTGGTGCTCCAAGTAGTCACTGAGTAGCAATTCATTGAAAGTTGACGGCGCTTCGACATAGTAGGTCGACATGTGAGCATTGAAGTAACTCTGATGATTGTCTGAAAAGATGAATTGACCAGAATGCCCGATTTCATGAATCAAAGTATAGACATCGCTCAAACGACCTGTCCAGCTCATGAGGACATAAGGGTGCACGCGATATGGATCCGCCGCATAACCTCCGGAATCCTTGCCACTATTGGCAGCAAAGTCCACCCAGCGCTCTTCTTGATAGCGAGCAACTTCCTGACAATATTCTTGTCCCAAAGGTTCTACCGACTTCATGACCAAATCATAGGCGTCGTCAATGGTCACTTGAGGATTGAGGGCACTATCCAAATCCAATTTCCAGTCTGCAAAGGTCATCTTTTCAAGACCATTAACCTTGGCAACATGCTTGAGGTATCTCTGAGCGACTGGTGCAAAATCCTTCATGATGAGGTCAATCTGGCGGTCAAACATGGCACGGTCCACTTCCTGCTCAGCTAGAAGATAATCAAAAACTGATTCGTAGCCCTTCATATCTGCCAATAGTTTTTCAGACTTGACTTGGGCTAGATAGGCTGCTGCAGCCGTATTTTGGTGCTTACGAAGACCTTCTGAGAAGGAACGGAAAGATTTTTCACGAACCTCAGCGTCCTCATGGTTTTGGTAGAAATTCTCATAGGTCACAAAGCTGTTTTTGTAGGTCTTGCCATGGGCTTCAAAGTCAGCCATTTCAAAATCCCCAGCACGCATCTTAGTATAAATATCCTGCGGACTGTAGAAAACTTCACCCAGATTGGTCAAGGCTTTTTCCACATCAGCCCCTAGATAGTGGGCTTTTTTGATTTTTGCCTGACGAATAGCTGCGGTCAAATGTGGTAATTCACCCAAACGGTCCAAGACTTCCTTATCAGCTTCTACCAAAGCATCGTCAAAAAAGGTCAATACTACGCTGGCAGCTGTTTCAAATTCCATCCCAGCTTGGGCAATATTGGCAAATTCGTCATTGCTATAGTCTGTCGTCTGCGGCATAAAACCATAGTTACCAATATGGCTCATCTGGATGTAGATTTGTTCCAATTCCGCAAAGGCCTTTTCAAAATCCTCAAAAGTATGAAGATTACCCTTGTAATCACGGCTAAATTGATTGATGTCTTCGCGAGCCTTCTCGATTGCACGCAAGAAATCTTCACGGTCTTGGTATAGAGCTGTTAAATCCCAAAGTTCCTTTTCTGGAAACTCTGAACGGTGTTTTTGTTCCATTTTCTTCCTCTTATTTCTCTAATTCTAATAAAACACTAAGGGCTGATAAAGCGTAAAGTGGTGCTGTTTCTGCTCGCAAAATACGAGGACCAAGTCCTGCAAGAACCGCTCCCTTAGCTTCAAAACTCTCAATTTCTGCAGGTGAGAGACCGCCTTCTGGACCAAAGATAAAGAGCAATTTATTTCCCTTCTCGAGTCCAGTAACTGCTTGTAAAAGCGCAGCGGCTTCTCCTTCTTTGGCCGACTCTTCATAAGCTACTACGACGCGGTCAAACTGGTTCAGCTGAGCTAGAAAATCTGCTTTTTTCTCGAAAAGTGTGACACTCGGTACTAGATTACGCTTGCTTTGTTCTGCTGCTCCAAGGGCAATTTTTTCTAATTTTTCAACCTTTTTACCCAATTTCTTGCCATCCCATTTGGCTACCGACCATTCGGCAGGGAAGGCCCAGATTTGGCTGGCACCCAGTTCGGTTACTTTTTGAGCGATGAACTCCAGCTTGTCCCCCTTGGGAAAGCCAGATGCGATGGTCACTTGGACTGGCAGTTCCACATTGTCATCTAGTTCTTCTACCAATTCAAACTGACGAGCTTCCACATCCAGCACGCGCGCCAAGCGCTTAATTCCATCATCAAAGACCAAAGTAACCTCATCATCTTCTTTCAAGCGCATAACCTGAAACATATGCTTGCTGGTTTCCCTGTCCTCGATGGTGACAGGAGAGACTGCACTCCCCTTGACAAAATACTGTTGCATCCTAGCCTCCAATCACACCTGAAATATCCTTGGTCTTCTTGAAGACGCAGGCATTCCATTCCCCTTGAATCATATGGGTTTCAAGGAAAAATCCAGCTGATTCAGCCGACTCGCGCACCATGTCCCACTTATCCTTGATAATGCCACTCATGATCAGGTAGCCTTCGTCCTTGACCAGACAATAAGCATCCTCTGTCAGATGAATGAGGATATCCGCCAAGATATTAGCCACAATCACATCTGCCTCAATTTCCACACCCTTAAGCAAATCTCCAGCCGCTACATGGATATTTTCCATGCCAGGGTTGAGCTCAATATTTTCCTGAGCCACACGAACCGCCACATCATCCAGGTCATAGGCGAAAATTTCTTTAGCCCCCAGAAGCGAGCTGGCAATAGAGAGAACCCCTGAACCAGTCCCCACATCTAGCACCGTTTCGCCACCACGAAGAACCTGTTCCAAGGCAAAAAGGCTCATCTTGGTAGTTGGGTGGGTCCCCGTACCAAAGGCCATACCAGGATCCAGCTTGATAATTTTTTCTCCCGCAGTCGCCTCATAGTCTGTCCAAGAGGGAACGATGGTCAAATCATGAGTGATGCGAGCAGGTTCATAGTATTTCTTCCAGTTGTCTGCCCAGTCTTCCTCAGCCAAGGCAGTCGTACCTATTTTTAACTCTCCCAAATCCATAAAATCTGTCAATTCTGCTAGACGAGCCTGCAAATCCGCCTCAACCACTGTCACATCCACCGTGTCAGGGTAGTAGGCTGTCACTACGATTTCTTCTTGCTGCTCCACCTCTGGGAAAATCTCGCCAAAGCGGTCAACATTTCCCACATAGTCCATACTGTCTTCGATTGCGACTCCTTGCGCTCCCAGCTCAATCAAGAGATTGGAAACCAACTCCTCTCCCTCACGCTTCACTGTAACTTTTAACTCTTGCCATGTTTCCATTATTAAGATACCAAGCCCGTAAAACACAAAGCCAAAATAGGAAACTCTCTGAAGACGTTTGTGTCTAAGAGAAGTTTATCTTTTTGGCACCGTGTTTAGGGCGGGTTCAGTTTAGAAATTTAACCGAACCATCCTTTCTATTTCTCTATCAATTTTTTCATGTAGACCATATCCATGCCTTCTTTTTCAGCCTCAATGTGGATTTGACGATAGCCGTTTTTCTCGTAAAAAGCAACCATGCCTGCATCCTGTAACACCGTACACAAATCCCATTGTGTGATGGTTGGAAATTCTTTTTCCAGTAAGCTTAAACCTTTAGATCCATACCCTTTTCCTTGATACTGAGGCAAAATCGCTGCCGTTCCCAACCAAGCTTTCGTTAACTCGGCATTGGTCTGAACTCGTAAAAATCCGATGTTTTCTTCATCTTCTTTTACAAAGTAGTAATAGCTATTGGGACGCTCGACTAATTTCCACTTAATTCGTTCGCAGTCCTCGAGATAAGGGTCATATTCATCATGGTATTTTTCATAAACAGCCTTAAAGCTGGCTCTCTGAATTGCAATAATAGTTTCTAAATCCTCTGCTCCCGCTCGAACAAGTGTTATCATAAACTTTCCTCCAAATAATCTCTCAATCTTCCCTGCAACTGAGGCACTGCCTGTTTAGAATTGAGAAATTCCTCAATAGGCATCAATTTATAGCCCTGTCCTTCATCTCCGAAGATGATATTGTCAAATTGTTCTTGTCTTAGCTGACCAACCATAAAGACCGATTTCTTGCCTTTAAAAATTACGCTAGGATAAATCTTGCTCCAAAGCAGACAGTCTTCATCTAAATGAATTCCCAGTTCCTCATAAACTTCACGCCGAGCGCATTCAAAAGGGCTTTCGTCCCCTTCACGGCCACCACCTGGCAACTCCCACATGTTGGGACAAGGGATATCGTCCTTGTCATCACGCAAAATCGTCAGTAGCTTATCCCCACAAAAGAGGGCAATCTTGCAACCTTGGAAATCCATTCTGCTATTCAATAATTCCATGATATTTACTCTTTTCTATGATAACAATTACTCTCTAGGAAAATACGAGCTAGCTTTCTTCGATTACTTTTTGGCACTCTGCATCCCAGTATGCTTGCCATCTGCCATGTTTTTTAGCAAAATAAACCGTAAACTCATCATTTACATAATCTGCAACATAGCGAAGATTAGGCGGGTTTTCCTCATCACTTAATATCCAAGTATGGAAGTAAAAGGTTTTCTCCCACCTCTTCTGAGTATAGCCGAGATCCTTGGCATACTGAGGGATGGGTTGTTGCATCTCACTTTCCAAATAGGACTGAATAGCATTGTCAATACTATTTAAACGAGCTAATAGTTGCTGAAACTGCTCTTCTTCCTCCGTCTTAAAACCAACTAGAAATTCAAATTCCGCAAAATCTTCAGGAAATTCAAGTTCTGTGATTTTCCCATCCTCAGCATAGCGTCCTTCCTCATTAACAAGGCGACGAGCTCCTGACTTCAATACTCTCTCGAAATCTAGATCCGCAAAGCGATTGCGGGGAAGAATATCAACTGACGGCTCAGTTTTAGCTGACCTGCTCCTGAAAAACTGTTTGACTTTTTCTAGCATAATCTCCCCCTTCTCCTTGAATTCATTATTTAAAAATGTCCACTTAGAATCTTTTCTAATACCTCGGATAAGGGTAAAATTCTCCCTCTTCCAAGCCAACTTTTCCTTCTTCAAAGACTTCTTGGTTCCATTCCATGACAAATTCCTCTGCTTCTGGGTCTTCCAAAAAGTCCATGAGGGTATCTAGCCCAACCTCAGCAGTATCTTTAAGGAAAAGGGCAAAATAAGCTAAAAACTCGCGAGAAAATCCTTTTTTAGGTAGATAAGGGATAACCGTTAAATAGTCTTCTGCATTGACGGTTGACTTAGCAGGATTGTAGAAAAGGACCGCTTCCTCAAAAAGAATGTCATCTGATGAAACCTCTCCGTCTTCATCCACCATCTCCACACCTGCAGCATTTTGCGCTTCCAATAGAAAACTCACTTCTACCGCATGGTTGCGTTTGTCCCAACTAATCTCAAAATCAAAGGGAAAGTTCTTGTCCAACTCTTCCTCTAAAATATCTAAAAATCCGTATGTTGCCATTTTGTCCTCTTTCTATGCGACTCTTTAATCGCCCCGATTGCTCGGAAATATGCTAAAATAGATACTACCATCTTACCACAAAATTATTTTATGTCCTAATTATACCATATTACCTCATTTAAACCCTTGGTATCAGTGATTTTCTTAAAAGTCTGATTTCTTCATTTCTCATAAAAATCAATATAAAAAGCCCTCGAAAGGGCTAATAAATCTATAAAATCAATAGGCGAGTAACTAGCACAAGTGGACGTGCTTTTTTATTGACTATTACCACGATACCACGCTTAATCTTAGGCTTGAACTTTCTTATCTGCAATAGCGTCTGTCAAAGTCTGAGAAAAGTTAAGTCCCATTTCTCGTCCCAACTTATCTGCCCATTTTGGTATGGTCAAAGTCTTTTTAATGGGTTCCTGACTTCCTAGGTATTCTGATACATCAACAGATACCATAGAAATAAAAGATTTATCAAGGTCATAGGTTGACACGAAATTGTCATCATCTTTAAAAGGATCATTATCAATTAAAGACAAGCTATTGATATCTGATGGCTGAGGTAACTCTCCATCACTCTCTATCAAATCTGCAACAGTTATCCCTAGCCACTCCGACCCCATAGCCAAAGCCTCAGAAATCCCCTCTCCTTGTGTAGCTGAGTATTCAAAATCTGGGAAATGGACAAAATAAGTCGCTTCTGTTCCGTCTGTGTCGTCATAATAAAATAAAGCTGGATACGTAACTAACATTTCACTACCTCCATATCAAAAAGCAGGGGCTGAATTTTACAACCCAGCTTGCTTTCTTATCCCTCTTTCAGTGTACTTATTCAGCTCACCATGAAGGATTGTGATAGGTCTTTCCCCTTGCTTTTCCATTTTAATATGGGAGCCTTTACCGCCTCTAGTCTTTATCCAACCATGGGCCGTAAGGAGTTTAACCATCTCTTTTTGTGTCATAGGCATAGCGCTTTTACCTCCTGACAACACCATTATAACACGTGTTACACGTATTGTAAAGGAGTGATACTTATTATTCTATTATACATAAAAGCCCCTAGATGTGGTTCTAAGGGAAGCCAATTTATTCATACCTATTTTTCTAATGAGTAGTAAAAACTGCTTCTTTATCGAGCAATTCATCATCTGTATAGTCAATTGTAAAAGTATCTCGATCTAAGACAGATTGAGGCGGAGTTGAATGAATCATAGGAACACTGCGTACTCTATATTTTTTATCTCCAATTTTTACAAACTGATACTCTTCGAAAATCTCTTCAAACCGCGTCAACGTCGCCTTACCGTACTCAAGTACAGCCTGCGGCTAGTTTCCTAGTTTGCTCTTTGATTTTCATTGAGTATGATTAACTCTCAAGTCTTCGAAATCAGGATTTTCAACAGTTATTACAAGGAGGCGATTTACTACTTCAAAAACATCAATTATTCTATTTTTCATATTTTTTCAACCCATTATTAGAATGAACTTCTTGGTAAGCAAAATCAAGTTTAGATTTAATGTTTTCGTACAAATCTAAAATCTCTTTTGGAGTATCTTCCCGGAAGAAAAGTTTTCTTTTCCCTGAAATAACTTGATCACTAAGAATCCAATGACGAATTTGTTTTGTAAAAATCAAAATTTCCTGACTTGGTCCATCATTTCCATTGCTTATCACCTCTCTTTTCATTATAGTTCATACAATGACATTTAGCAATATTATTTCTCAAGTCAGCACTTCCACTTCTTTAGGCTCAACTATCCTATTTTGAGCTTTAAAGAAAATCAAATCTCTCATGCTGATACCTCTCCTCATTAAATTAAATAGTAAAAAAGATTCTATCTCACTCCCTGATTATTACAAAACCATTGAAATATCACAACTAATAGGCTAGAATGGATATAGTAGATCAGTCATTCTACTCAAATCCACGCTAGAAAGGACTGCTATGCCAGACAATCTCGCGCTTCGCATGCGCCCTAAAACCATCGACCAGGTCATCGGTCAGGAGCATCTGGTCGGACCTGGAAAAATCATCCGCCGCATGGTGGAAGCCAACCGCCTGTCCTCCATGATTCTATATGGCCCTCCGGGAATCGGCAAAACCAGTATTGCCTCTGCCATCGCTGGAACGACCAAGTATGCCTTTCGAACTTTCAATGCGACAGTTGATAGTAAAAAGCGACTGCAAGAAATCTCGGAAGAAGCTAAATTTTCTGGTGGTCTCGTCCTATTGCTAGACGAAATTCATCGACTAGATAAGACCAAGCAAGACTTCCTCTTGCCTCTCTTGGAAAGTGGACTGGTCATCATGATTGGAGCAACGACTGAAAATCCTTTCTTCTCTGTCACTCCTGCCATTCGTAGCCGTGTTCAAATTTTCGAGTTGGAACCTCTGTCTAACCAAGACGTCAAAGAGGCCCTGCAGATAGCTCTAAGTAACCCTGAACGTGGTTTTGATTTTCCAATAGAACTAGATGAGGATGCGCTGGATTTCATCGCATCCTCTACAAACGGAGACCTTCGCTCTGCCTTTAACTCACTGGACTTGGCTGTTCTCTCTACCCCTGAGAATGACAAGGGCATTCGCCACATCACCTTAGACATCATGGAAAATAGTCTTCAGAGAAGCTACATCACTATGGACAAGGATGGAGACGGTCACTATGATGTTCTATCTGCCCTGCAAAAGTCTATCCGTGGCTCAGATGTGGATGCCAGTCTCCACTATGCTGCCCGCTTGATTGAGGCTGGGGATCTGCCTAGTCTCGCTCGTCGCTTGACTGTTATCGCCTATGAAGATATTGGCTTAGCCAATCCTGAGGCCCAGATTCATACCGTGACTGCTCTGGATGCTGCCCAGAAGATTGGGTTCCCAGAAGCCCGCATTCTCATTGCCAATGTCGTGATTGATTTGGCCCTTTCTCCAAAATCCAACTCAGCCTATGTAGCTATGGATAAGGCACTTGCTGACCTCAAAACATCAGGGCACTTGCCTATTCCGCGACACCTGCGTGATGGGCACTACAGTGGAAGCAAGGAACTTGGCAATGCCCAAGACTATCTCTATCCACACAACTATCCTGGAAATTGGGTCAAGCAAGACTATCTGCCAGAAAAAATTCGTAATCATCACTATTTCCAAGCAGAAGATACTGGTAAATATGAACGGGCCTTGGCTCAAAGAAAGGAAGCTATCGACCGTTTGCGAAAAATCTGAAATCCTTTTCAAAAAATTGCACTTTCCTCTTGATTTTTTTTGAAAAAGTGGTATCATATAAGTATAGAAACGCTGTGGTGTACGACTTCACACTTAAGTGTTGACCGACTATTTTTTGTATTATTAGGGAAACAAAAGTCTTCTAACAGCATGTAGGCCGTCTCACACGGAAACAGCTTCAGTTAGAGCGAGTTGCCCACCTGCTTAATTGCGCGGGTTCAATACAAACCGTGAAGTTTCGGCACCAATACAGCTTTTTTCTTTGCCTCCTTAGCTCAGCTGGCAGAGCAGCGGACTCTTAATCCGTGGGTCACAGGTTCGATCCCTGTAGGGGGCATCTACATACAACAGGAAAAGCCTTGGAACCAAGGTTTTTTTTTGCTTAAATAAAATTTTTTTCAAATTCTTTAGAAAACTAGTTTAAATCATAATCCAACACCAATTTTACAAATACCATAAACTAAGCTTATATACCCAAAACACAAAAAGTCCTCTTTCCACTATTTTAGAAAGAGAACTTTTTCTTTAGGAGAAATAACTTTATTTTTAATCGATTCGTGATAGCTCAGCTGGCACTGTTAAGTAATAAGTTGCAGTCAAGCTTGCTTTGCCTTGATTAACAAAAATCTCGATGGAATTTTTATCTAAAATAACATCCAATTCTTTAGCTTCAATATCTACATACCGTCGGCTTGTATCCTGTTCTTCTTCACCTAGAATTTTTTGAACAAGATGGCTACGATCAATGTAAACTTGCTGCGCATTACTGACATAACCAAATTCAAGATAATCTGTATCATTTCCTAAGCGGTAATGACAATCTTTATCTATTTGGATTTGATATTGGCCTTTTTTAACAGGGAATTGTCTTAGTTTGCCATCTTCCAATCTTAGAATTCTAGGTAAAGTCATGGCACATGCCCATTTGTGTTCTTGGTCATGGGTTGGAAGGGTACGCCCCCATGTCTGCATCCAAGCAATCAGGATACGACGATTTTGATCGTCCAACAATGTTTGAGGCGCATAGAAGTCTTGGCCATGATCAATTTCTTGAACTGATTCTGGGATAAAACGTTTTTCTCCCCAATCTACCTTACCCGTGAACAAAACCGATGAGTTGATGTTATGATATGAGTCTCCCTCACGCTGATAACGCATGGGTGACATAATAAGGCAATCTTTCCCCTCTAACTCGAAGTAATCTGGGCATTCCCACATGAAGCCTTGGTGTTCTACCCCTTTTAAAAAGATGGATTCGAACTGCCATTCTACTAGGTTATCGGACCCTAGTAGAACGATACAGCCCACATTATCCTTGTGTTTGGCAGCTACTACGGAGTAATAGCGTCCATCTTTTTCAAAGAGTTTTGGATCACGAAAATCAGCAGCAATCAACTCATCTGGCAAGTCTGCTCCAGTTGCAACTGGATTTTGTTCAATCTTTTCAAAGTGAATCCCGTCGTCTGAAAATGCTATATTTTGCACTTGACGAACACCTGTTTCTTCTTCGATATGCCCAGTATACATGAGCCAGAGGCGATCATCCTTGACAATGGCAGAACCTGAGAAACATCCATTGCGGTCATAATCTTGGTCAGGAGCAAGTGCCACCGGCAAGTGCTCCCAAGTCATCAAGTCCTTACTTTTAGCATGTCCCCAGTGCATAGGCCCCCAAACACTATCATAAGGATAGAATTGATAAAAGAGATGGTATTCTCCACGAAAATAGACAAATCCATTTGGATCATTGATCCAACCAATCTCAGCTGAAAAATGTTCTTCAGGCTTATATTGAGTATTTACGAGATGTTTATTTTCTGCTATAAAACGATTGGCTTTTTCTACTGTGTATTTCTTATCTCCCATAATCAACCTCTAGTTTTTGTTTGCTTGGTATTGGTCGTAGTATTTTTGTTTAATAGCGAGGTAATCTGAAAGTCCGTATTTTTCAAGTTCTTTCTTGTAATCATCCCACTCAGCATCAATATTGCCATTTACAATCCATTCAGCGCGCTTGCGGTAGATATAGTCATTCATATCTGCCTCGATGTGGGCAATCTTATCCAGATCTTCCTGTGTCATAAAGACTCTTGGATAGTTATTGTCATTGCTCATGTAAGGAACATAATATTCTTTGATAAGATCCAAACGCCATTTGGCATCATCTGGCATAGTTGTCACTTTACCATAGTATGAATCTAGGATAGCTAGTGGTCCTCCTACTTCAGTCTTTTGACGAAGTTCTGCTGGTGCAGTTCCGTTTAGTGGTAAGTGTTTGAGGCTGTTAGTTGCTTGGTCAAATTCAAAGATATTTTGTTGCTTGTCATCTCCGTAAGTTCCCCAGTTATTTTGCACAGATTGGAGTGGAGCGTATTGTGCATCAATCCATTTAGCTGTCAATTCTAGGTTTTTGTTTACACTGGTAATAACCATCTTGTCACGTGCAAATCCCATACCGTTTGTACGAGCTACGTGTTTTTGACCACTTGGTCCAGCAAGTACTGGTAAAACATCATAACTTTCGTTACTTCCAGTAACATTATTCTTATCCCATGTAAAGTAAACACCAAATTTCTGATCATGACCTTTAGCAATGTAACTATTCCAATCATGTTCGAAAGCTTCTTTATCAATCAAGCCTTTTTCTTGCAATTGACGGATAAATTTGACACCTTCTTTATAGTTATCGTTATCTGCTGTGAAATCAACTTTGCCATCATTTCCTACTACTAAATGATCATCGTTATCCCCTATACCAAATGCAGCAAATAGGAATTTAAAATCTTCGTTTCCGTTACCACTAATAAATGAAAATGGAATTTCATCAGCCTCTCCATTTCCATTTGGATCCCCGTTTTTGAAAGCTTCTAGGACTTTAATCAAATCATCAGTAGTTTTTGGCATTTCAAGACCAAGTTTCTTAAGCCAATCTTTGTTAATCCAAGCCATATCGTTGACGCTTTGAATAGACTCTTTACCATCTCCAAGCTCTTCAATCCATGGGAATGAGTAAATGTGCCCATCAGGTGCTGTCATCAAGGCCTTGTACTCTGGTTTCTCATCCAAAATTTTCTTAAGATTTGGCATGTATTTATCAATCAAATCTTCAACTGGAATAATAACACCTTTTTTAGCCCAGTTCATCAAGTCCACATCTGAAGCTCCGTCGTTGTGGATAGCATCTGGTAAATCACCACTAGAAATATCCAAGTTACGTTTTTCTGCAAAGTCGGATTGGTAGTTGGTCCAGTCAATATGAACGCCAGTTTCCTTCTCCAAACGTTGCAAAATTAACTTTTCATTTGGGTCTTTAGGAGATAACGGTGAACTGGCTGTCATAAACTTCAATGTTTTCTTTTCTTGAAGCGGGAATGTTACACCTTCCAACTTATAATCTGGACTTGAAGCTGTATTTTTTGAGCCACAGGCTGCAAGTACTGCTAAACTAGCTGTCAACAAAACTGCTGATTTTGAGAATGTTTTGAATTTCATGAGAAAACTCCTTTTATTTTTTCTTTTTTTATCCTTTAAGTGAACCAGCCATAATTCCTTTATCAAAGTATTTTTGGAAGAATGGATACATAACAATCAATGGCAAGCTGGAAATGACAATAGTTGCGTATTTAATCAATTCAGCTAAACGTTTCATTTCATTCATAGCCGCTTGTGCTCCAATCATGTCTTGACCTGGTTGGCTCTGAATGAGAATTTTACGAAGTACTAGTTGCAATGGTTCCAAGTTTGGATCCTTGATATAAATCATTGCATCAAAGTATGAGTTCCACTGGCCGACAAAAGCATAGAGGAAGAGAACAAACATAATTGGTTTTGCAAGAGGAAGCATGATTTTGAAGAAAATCTGTAAATCATTTGCACCATCAATGACCGCTGCTTCAACTAATTCTTCAGGCAATCCTTGGAAATAAGCCCTAGCAAGAATAATATTCCAAACATTGACAGCACCTGGAACAATGATAGCCCATGGAGTATTCAGCATGCCCAAATCTTTTACCAGCAAGTAAGTTGGGACTAAACCACCACCAAAGAACATGGTTACAATCAAGAAGTAGTTAATCCAACGGCGCCCTACCAAGTCTTTCTTAGAAAGAGGATAAGCTGTAAACACAGATAGCAAGACTGTTAAAGCCGCAAAGCCAAAAGAGTATAGTAGAGAATTGATAAAACCTCTTAGAATAGATTGGTCACTGAATACACGCTGGTAACCTTCTACCGTCCAATCGGCTGGATTAAAGCTAATCCCTCTACTAACCAGAACCTTAGGATCCATAAAGGATGCTACGACGATATAAAGTAAAGGAAGTAAGGTTATCAAAACGATAAAGACAATAATGATTTTATTTAAGAGTAAGATACGTCTATCAAATTTTGTATCCATAATCGAATTTTTCATGCTTCCCTCCTTAAATTCCTTCACCATTATTCACGCGTTTAACGATTTGGTTAACCGCGACTAGCAATACTACGTTAATCACTGCATTAAACAAACCAACCGCTGTTGAGTAAGAATAGTCTCCTGATACAAGACCAACTTTATAGACATATGTAGAGATAATTTCAGAAGTTGGCAAGTTCAACGATGTCTGCATCAGGAATGCTTTTTCATATCCGACATTCATGATTCCACCTGCAGCTAAAACAAATTGGATAACCATAATAGGCTTAAGAGCTGGAATATCAATGTGCCAGATTCGTTGGAAGATATTGGCTCCATCCAGTCGTGCTGCTTCTACTAAGGCTGGATCTACATTTACCAACGTTGCCGTGTAGAGCGTTGAAGCCCACCCCATTCCTTGCCAGATACCACTAAAGATGTATAAAGGTCTAAAGAAGTCTGGATTTGTCAAGAAGTCAGCCTTCATTCCAAACATAGAGAGAAAATTGTTAATTGGTCCTCCCACTGAAAAGAAAAGGAAAATCATACCAACGATAACAACGACTGAGATAAAGTTTGGTGCGTATAAAATGAGCTGAATTCGTTTTTTAACTTTTTCACTCAAGAGTTGATTGAGCATAATAGCAAGAATGATTGGTGGTAAAAAGCCAAGCAATAAACCATAGATACTTAATTTTAAAGTATTGGCTAACAAGATACCAAAGTTGGGAGAGGATATGAATTTTGTAAACTCAGAAAAACCAATCCAATCACTCCCTAAAATTCCTTTTAAGGGATTGTAATCTTTAAATGCGATTAAAACCCCGTACATAGGAATGTATTTAAAGATAAAGGTTAAAACTAAACCAGGGACAGTCATCAATAACAAGAGTTTTTGTTTCTTGATTCTTTCCCAAAGAGAAACTTGCTTCGCTTTGCTATTCATAGCAACCTCCTTTTTTGAAACGTTTCATTTTTGGTCGAAAAAGATAACGCTTGGCGCTGTCTATTTGTTTTGTTTTTGAAACGTTTCATTTTTGTTTTAAAAAAATAAATCTTTTTTTATCTGAATTCATTCTAACATTGTTAGCGTTTTCTGTCAAGACTTATTTTCATTTTTTGTTGTTTTTCCTTCAACAAATTTCACTGGTAGGATTGTCTGCAAATTAACAGTCTTTCCATCAATAATATCAAACAAAATCCGAACCGCTTCTTTTGCCATTTCTTCCAATGGTTGTTCAATAGTTGAAAGTAGATAATCTCTATCTCCAGCCATTTTAATTCCATCGTATCCAATAATTTGGACATCATGAGGAATACGTTTACCATTTTTTTCTAGTATATCAATAACATCTAAAGCTGCAAAGTCGTTAATTGTAAAAATTCCATCTATAGAATGATTGTCTTCCAAGAAACTCTCTAGCTTTCCATGATAGTCAGTAACTGTCTCATCCAAATCAAAAATACTAAGAGGTATTTTATGCTCTTGGACATACTTTTCAAAGGAAATTCTACGACGTTTGGTTTCATTAATGGTTGTATTATGTCCGCCCACAAAGGCTAAATGCTGACATCCTTTACTAATTAATTGTTTAGCTGCTTCTCTTCCACCTGCATCATTATCTGATGAAACACAAGGAATGGCAATATCTGAGTATGTGCGGTCAATACTAACAAAGGGAATTCCTGACGTCAAGTAATGTTCAATTGGACTATAGGTAATGGCAACCACTCCATCAACTTTATTATGACGCAACATCTCCAGATAGTCTTGCTCTCTATTTGTACCATTGATAGAACATAAGAGTAATTTGTTATTTCTCTTATAGACTTCATTTTCCACATGCATAGCAAATTCTGAAAAGAAGGGATGCCAGATACTTGGTACAATGATTGCAATCGTTTCTGTTCGATTTTTTTTCATTCCTCTAGCATAGTAATCTGGAATGTAATTCAAAGTTTTAATCGCTTGCTCCACTTTTTTCAAGGTTACTTCTTTAATGCCTTTTTCTTTATTAATCACACGTGAAACTGTTCCAACACTAACTCCTGCTTCTAAAGCAACATCTTTCATGGTAATTGATTTTCTTTGTTCTACCATCTTATCACCTCCTTTCAATATATAGTATCATGCAAACGCTTTTTTAGCAACTATTTCTCAATCATTTTTGTCCAGACCCTTTTTCCCATCATGAATAAAATCACTCCAATCGGCTTTCTAAAATCCCATCAATTTCATATATAGGAATCTACCAACCACAGGAAAAGACTTTGTTTGCTTTCTATCTCCTCTTTTTCATAATATATTTCCGTACAGGTGCTTCAACCATTTGAACGATTTCAAATCCTTCTTTTTGGTAAAGATTGTAAGCTGTTTGATTTGCTTCGAGGACATTTAAAGAAATACTGTCTATATCTTCATTTTCAAAGGCCAAACTAACAAATTTCCTTAAAGCCTGCCTACCTAAGCCCTGCCCCTGTTTCTGGGGGTTAATAAAGAATCTTCCAATATGAAGATTGCTGTCTTCTAGCCTGATTTTCTGGATAAGCCCGACAAACTCGTGTCCATCAAAGATTGAAAAGACTCCTTCCAAGTCTTGCAAGGCTTGAAGGGTCAGTGGAAAAGGAATCCTTGGTCCCATCCATTGTTCTTGAAAGGATTTGCCAAGGGAGTTGGACCATTGGCATACGAGCTGAGCGTTTTCTGTGCTCACCTTTTCTTCAAAACGAATTATCATCTTGACCTCACCATCTTATCTATGTCTCTCCATTATACTACTTCTCCTATTTTTTACGAATAGATAAGTATGATTGATATTTATTTTTTTCTTGTCGGGAGTATTCTCGCTTCCTTTCTTGGTTTGGTCATTGACCGTTTTCCAGAGCAATCCATTATCAGTCCAGCCAGTCACTGCGATTCCTGTCAGACTCGCTTGCGTTCCTTAGATTTGATTCCGATTCTCTCGCAGGTGCTCAATCACTTTCGCTGTCGCTACTGCAAGGCTCCTTATCCAGTCTGGTATGCCCTTTTGGAACTAGGCTTAGGTCTCCTCTTTCTGGCTTGGTCTTGGGGATTACTTTCCTTGAGTCAAGTCATCCTAATCACTGCTGGTTTGACCTTGGGCATCTACGACTTTCACCATCAGGAATATCCCCTACTGGTCTGGATGATTTTCCACCTAATCCTAATGGTCTGCTCTGGCTGGAATCTAGTCATGGTCTTCTTCCTTGCCCTTGGAATTTTAGCTCATTTTATCGATATCCGCATGGGCGCAGGGGATTTTCTCTTTTTGGCTTCTTGCGCTCTCGTCTTTAGTGCGACAGAATTACTCATCTTGATTCAGTTTGCTTCTGCGGCGGGGATTCTAGCCTTTCTCCTGCAAAAGAAAAAGGAAAGACTTCCTTTTGTGCCTTTCCTCTTGCTTGCTGCTTGTGTGATTATTTTTGGTAAGCTACTGCTTGTTTGATAAAGTCCAATTTCTGCCATATGTCCTTCATGAAATTATTTCACAGTTGAATTATAAATTATTTCTTTTGTACAAAGGAATGATGTTATCAAATCGATCTGTTCTTTTATCTTCTTGATACTGATCAAAAAATTTCATTTCGACTGAAAATATTTCGCTTATAAACTGTAAACGAATACTTTGTTTAGACATTATAGTCGCTAGACTGACTAGATGATTACTCAAAACGACGTCCAGGATACTCTTTACTTTGCTTGGTTTTTTTACAAAAATTTGATCATCCAAAGGTTCAATCATTTTGTAACCTTTTTGCGCAATTTGACGATAAAAGTAAGAATGTTGCTTTGGAGTCAATAATCCTAACTTAAAAGCTCGATACTCTAAAGCCTGTATCGAAACATTCAAATCCGACTTCAATAAAATATAACTATCAGGATTGCTGACACGCTTGCCAACCTTCTCTTCAAATTTGACTAAAAACTCTTCTTTTGGCAATAAAAAACATGATGCAAAATAATTTGCTTCTTGCTCCAAACGATCGCCATCTTCATTCATATCTTTACATTTGTGTAAAAGAATATGTCCTAGCTCATGAGCTAAGTCAAAATTTCGACGTACAGATGATTTATTCGTCCCCAACACAATATAAGGTCTTCCCAATTTTGACCATGCGCTATAAGCATCAGCTTGACCATTAATTAATCGTTCCACGATATAGATGCCTGAACGTTCTAATTTATAAAGCAAATCATGATTATCTTTTGAAATACCTAATTTTTCCCTGGCATAAAGAGCCAATTCCTCAATAGATTCTTCCTTATGATAAGATTCACTCACTACATTACTTAGGTCATGAATTGTAATATTAGGTATAATTACAAAACTTTCAAAATAATCAATCAAACTATCTACCTTATGTAAATACATAGTTTGAATATCTATTGTTTTCCGTGTTGCTAGATCTGCATTTCTAAAGGCAATTACAGAAGAATCAAATCGAATGCTCTCTTCTTCCTGTTCAAAATAAGTTAAATCAACATGAAATTGGTTGGCCAAATGCATTTTGGTTGATAATTTAGGTTTCGTTTCGTTGGACTCAAACTGCCAAATGGCTTGTTCCGTTAAATTAATTCTCTGAGCCAATTCTGCTCTACTTAAACCATTTAACAGCCGTAATTCTTTCAATACCCGACCATTAAACATTTACATACTCCTTACTACTTTTGACCTTCTTGTTTTTCTATTCTTGGAATAATTTCAAAATCTTCTGTTTCCGATAATTCTGAAAAATTAGGAATATTTTGATATTTAGCTTCTTCGAAATGGTACGAACTTGATTGAATATACTCAGACAAATCCTGAATCAAGTGTAACTGACCAGTTCGTGCATCAGGCATAACAACATCTACAGATATAATATTGTTTTCTGAGTCCGCCTCATAAGTTAAAATCATAAATTTTTCGATATTCGAATTTTTGGTAGCTTGTTCAATTTCTTGAATCATTTCATCAGAAACTAACTCCATCTGAATTGGAAAAGAATGACTATCTTCATCATTTTTGTAGGAAGAATGTTGATTAAGATAAAGTGTATTCATCCGAGCATATTCAAATAAGTAGCCACTCTTATTTTTTTGTACCAAAGGAAATTGGCTCGTAAGTCGCTTCTTACCCTTTATAATTAACAATACTTTCCCATATTTTTCTGTATTTGTTTCAAATTCTAAATATCCCCAAGTCTGTCCTGCTAATTGTAATTTATACTCAAACAAATCTGCTGATGCAAATGCATTATCAATATGATTAGGTCGCGTCCATGCATAACCATTCGACACTTTCATTGTCTCTCTTTTTTCTAGACGTTCATCTACATAATCTTTTTGCCCTTTCATCAAAGTATCTACAATTTTTTGTGCCTCAAGCGAATCAAAGAGATCCTGATTCAACATAATTCTTCCTCCTCCGAATACTTTTTAATGAATTATATCATTTTCTTAAAGAAATTACTACAATAATTAGCTTTTTCTTAAAGTTATATATTAGAGTAATTTAGCAAATGATATCTAAAACCAGCTTTTCTCCTGCAAAAGAAAAAGGAAAGACTTCCTTTCGTGCCTTTCCTCTTACTCGCTGCTTGTGTGATTATTTTTGGTAAGCTACTGCTTGTTTGATAAAGTCCTGAATCGGCTCTCCTTGGTGGAGGGCTTTTACAATTTTCGAACCGACAATAACACCATCCGATACCGCATTGAAGCGTTCTACATCAGCTTGACTAGATACGCCAAATCCTGTCAAGACTGGGATATCAGCTACTTGATGCAGTTGAGTCAAGTGCTTGTCCAAGTCTGCACGGTAATTGCCAGATTTCCCTGTCACCCCATTGATGGCAACGGCATAGACAAATCCTTCTGCCCCTTCAATCAACTCTTTCTGGCGCTCAATTCCTGTCGTCAAACTAACTAGGGGAATCAAGGCCATGTCTGTATCTGCCAAAAATGGTTCTACAAAGTTGGCATGCTCATGAGGCAGGTCTGGAATAATCAAGCCCTTAACCGCTGTATCTGCCAAATCTTTGACAAAGTTCTCAACACCGTACTGAAAGAGGGGGTTGAAGTAGGTCATGATGACCAGCGGAACCTCTGTTTCAATTGTTTTCAAGGTTTCAACCAAAGCCTGGGTAGAGGTCCCGTGGGCTAGACTGCGCAGACCTGCTTCTTCGATCACAGGTCCATCTGCGACAGGATCTGAAAAGGGAATTCCCACTTCAATTGCAGAGACACCCAAATCTTCTAAAAAGTGAATTGTTTCAGCAAGACCGTCCAAACCTTTCTCGTGGTCACCAGCCATGATATAGGGAACGAAAATTCCTTTTCCAGCTGCTTTTATAGCGTTTAATTTTTCTGTTAGTGTCTTAGGCATGAGCTTCTCCCTTCTTTGCTGCATCTGCTTCCAAGCGGTCTTTGACTTGAACCACATCCTTGTCACCACGACCTGATAGACAGACAATCATGGACTTGTCTGGACCGAGTTCTTTGGCCAATTTCACCGCAAAGGCGATAGCATGGCTAGATTCCAAGGCTGGGATAATCCCTTCCACACGAGACAAGAGTTGGAATCCTTCCAAGGCTTCCTCGTCAGTCACAGGAACATAGCTGGCACGTTTGATATCGTGGTAGTGAGAATGTTCAGGACCGATACCAGGATAGTCCAAACCTGCTGAGATAGAGAAGGCTTCAAGAATTTGACCATGGGCATCTTGGAGCACATCCATGAGAGAACCGTGAAGAACACCAGGACGACCCTTAGTCAAGGTAGCTGCGTGGTGCTCCGTATCCACACCAAGTCCAGCCGCTTCAGCCCCATACATAGCTACAGACTCATCTTCTACAAATGGATGGAAGAGACCGATGGCATTCGACCCACCACCAACACAGGCTACTAGGGCATCTGGCAGATCTTGACCTGTCATATCGCGATACTGTTGTTTAGCCTCTCGACCGATGACACTTTGGAAGTCACGAACGATTTCTGGGAATGGATGAGGCCCCAAGGCAGAACCAAGGATATAGTGGGTATCATCGATATTAGCCACCCATGAACGAAGAGCTGCATTGACCGCATCCTTGAGCACGCGCGAACCATCTATCACGGCCTCGACCTTAGCTCCCAAAAGCTCCATACGGAAGACATTGAGGGCTTGGCGTTTGACATCTTCCTCACCCATGTAGATGGTACATTCCATGTTAAAGAGGGCTGCAGCAGTTGCAGTTGCCACACCGTGCTGACCAGCACCGGTTTCAGCGATAATTTTCTTTTTGCCCATGCGTTTAGCCAGAAGAACTTGTCCCAAGGCATTGTTAATCTTGTGGGCTCCTGTATGGTTGAGGTCTTCACGTTTGAGATAAATCTTGGCTCCGCCGATATGCTGGGTCAAGTTTTTTGCGTAGTAAAGGGGAGTTTCACGTCCCACATACTGGCGCAAAAGTTGGTTTAATTCCTCTTGGAAACTTGGGTCTGCCTGACTTTCACGGTAGGCCTTCTCCAACTCCAAAACTGCTGTCATCAATGTTTCTGGGACAAAACGTCCGCCGAATTTTCCGTAAAATCCATCTTTATTTGGTTCTTGATATGCCATTCTTTACCCTCTCTATAAATCTTCTAATCTTTTCATAATCTTTTTGTCCATCTGTCTCCACTCCGCTTGATACATCTACTGCATAGGGAGTAAAGTGTTGAATTGCTTTTACTACATTGTCTTCCTTAAGCCCACCTGCGATAAAGAAAGACTGAGGTAATCCAGTCGTATCCAGTTGACCCCAATCAAAGGGCTGGCCACTCCCAGCCACAGGGGCATCAAAGAGTAGATAGTTTGCCTGAGAATTGGGCACATGACCCTCTCCATCTACCTGCACAGCCTGAATGCTAGCACAAGGCAAATTCTCAAATAAATCATCTGCCACCTGACCGTGAACTTGAACCAAGTCCAAGCCAACTTTGTCAATGACTTCTAGCAGTTCTACCCGACTTGGTGAAACAAATACTCCAACCTTTTTCACATCTGCAGGAATAAGCTTTGCCAGCTCAGCTGCCTCTTCTAAAGTCACCTGTCTTTTACTAGGTGCAAAGACAAAACCGATATAGTCGGCTCCTGCTGAAACGGCTGTTTCCACCGCTTCTTCGGTCGATAGTCCACAAATTTTAACCTTTGTCAATCTGCAACTCCTTGATTCTCTGGGCCACATTTTCTGCCTGCATAAGAGCTGTCCCTACCAAAATTCCGTTAAAGTATGGGGCTAGTCGTTCCGCATCCTGCCCTGTGAAAATGGCAGATTCAGAAATGTAATAGCGACCTTCCTCAAAGTAAGGGGCTAAATCTACACTGGTCTGCAAGTCGACCTCAAAGGTAGTCAAGTTGCGGTTGTTGACCCCGATAATCTCAGCACCAAGTCTGTGGGCTACCTCTAGTTCAGCTAGATTGTGAGTCTCCACTAAGACTTCCAGACCAAGCTCTGTCGCGTAGTCATACAGTTCCTTGAGGCGTTCTTCGGACAAGGCTGCCACAATGAGCAAGATAACTGTCGCACCTGCATTGCGAGCGCGGATGATTTGCTTTTCATCGATGATAAAGTCTTTGTTGAGCGTCGGAATCTCTACCTGACTGGAAATTTCCCGTAGATAATCCAAATGCCCTTTAAAGAAAACCTCATCTGTCAACACCGAAATCATCACTGCTCCGTTTTCTTCATAAGTCTGGGCCTGTTGCACAATATCCACATCGAGATTGATATCTCCCAAACTAGGGCTAGCTTTCTTGACCTCAGCGATTACCTGCAAGCGGTCCTGATGATTCTTCAAAAATTCTGCCAAGCGATAGGTCTGGCGCAGAGGCTGGATTTGCTCCAGCTTCATCTGCTCCACCTCACGCGCCTTCTGCTCTAAGATTCGTGCTAAAAATTCCTGACTCATTTTTGGTACTCCTGTAACAGTCTGAGTTTTTCAAGGGCCTTGCCTCTAGCAATCACTTGCCGGGCCAAGGCAACTCCTTCCTTGATGCTATCAATCTTACCATTAGCATAGAAACCAAGACCAGCATTCAAGACTGTCGTTTCCAAGAATGGACTTGCTTCGTTTTTCAGAACGCTAAGCAAAATTTCTGCATTTTCCTGAGCATTCCCACCACGAATATCTTCCATAGCATAGCCTTCCATTCCCAAATCCTCTGGAGTAAAGCTTGACAAGCTGATTTCGCCATTTTCAAGAAGTGCAATCTTGGTTGTTCCGTTCAATCCAGCTTCATCCAACCCTTCTGGTCCAGCAACCACGATGGCACGTTTGCGACCCATATTTTTCAAAACCTGAGCTGTACTTTCTAGGAGTTCTGGACGACTAATTCCAAGAAGCTGTGTTTCTAAAGCCATTGGATGAATCAGTGGACCAGTCAAGTTCATAATCGTTGGAATTCCCAATTCCAAACGAGCTGGCATGATGTATTTCATAGCTGGGTGCATATTTTTAGCGAAGAGAAAGACGATGCCAGTTTTATCAAAGACCTTACCTAGTTCAGCTGGTTTGAGGTCAAGATTGATTCCCAAGGCTTCGAGGACATCTGCGGAACCAGATTTAGAAGAAATCGAGCGGTTACCATGCTTGGCCATGTGAATACCGCCACCAGCCAAGACAAAGGCTGCAGTTGTGGAAATATTAAAACTGAAAGACTTGTCCCCACCTGTACCACAATTGTCCATGGCATCATGAATCTCAGTTGGAATATGCTGGGCATGTCCTCTCATGACTTGGGCAATGGCTGTGCGTTCTTCAGGTGTTTCCCCCTTCATCTTAAGAGCTAAGAGGAGAGAAGCAATCTGCGCCTCCGTTACACGGCCAGTTACGATACGCTCAATGACATCCGTCATTTCCACACCTGATAAATTTTCAAATTTTGCTAGTTTTTCAATAATCTCTTTCATCCTAGTTTCCTCACTTTACAACCTCCTCGATAAAATTCCGAATAGAAGACAAGCCGTCTGGCGTTCCAATGCTCTCTGGATGGTACTGGAAGCCATAAATCGGTAGGTTTTTATGTTGAATCCCCATGATGGTTTGGTCATCAGTCGAACGAGCTGTCACTTCAAAGTCTTCTGGCATTTCCTCAATCAAAATACTGTGATAACGCATGACCGCACGTCCATCCTCAATACCTTGATACAAAACAGATGGCGCTTCAAAGTTGATATTGCTCTGTTTCCCATGCATGACTTTTGGAGCCAAACCTAGCTTACCACCAAAGACTTCTGCAATGGCTTGGTGGCCCAAACAAATCCCTAGAATCGGCTTCTTGCCTGCAAAATCACGAATCATGTCTTCCATCTTTCCAGCATCAACTGGCCAACCAGGACCAGGAGAAAAGACCAGACCATCTGCTTTTTCAGCTTCTTCATACAGCTTGGAATCATCATTTCTCAGAACCTGAACTTCTGCAAAATTCCCAATGTATTGGGCCAAGTTATAGGTAAAAGAATCATAGTTGTCAATCAATAAAATCATGGTCTTAGTTCTCCAATTCTAGTCATAGATTTTGTTTTGTTAATGGTTTCTTGGTATTCGTTTTGGGCGATAGAGTCGTAGACAATCCCTGCCCCAGCCTGCACATAAGCTCTTTGATTTTTGAGAATCATGGTTCGGATGGCGATGGCCAAATCCATATCACCCGTCGCAGACAAGTAGCCGATTGCTCCTGCGTATACGCCCCGTTTTTCTGTTTCCAGTTCATAGATACGTCTCATAGCTCGAATCTTTGGCGCTCCAGAAACGGTTCCAGCAGGAAGTGTTGCTTTCAAGGCATCCATGGCAGTGAGTTCTGGAAGCAAACGCCCCTTGACCACACTGGTCAAATGCATGACATAACGGAAAAGCTCCACTTCCATATACTTAGTGACTTGGACACTGGCCGTTTCAGAGATGCGACCGATATCATTACGTCCCAAGTCTACTAACATCCGATGCTCTGCTGTTTCCTTCTCATCCGAAAGTAGGTCTGTCGCCAAAGCCTTGTCCTCTTCATCCGTAGCACCTCTTGGTCGCGTCCCTGCAATCGGATTGGTTGTCACGATGCCATTTTTGACAGAAACCAAACTTTCTGGACTAGCTCCGATGATTTGATAATCCCCAAAATCATAGAAATAAAGGTAATTAGAAGGATTAGTTACGCGGAGATTTCTGTAGAAGTCAAATGGATTTCCAGTAACTTCTGCTGAGAAACGCTGGCTGAGTACACATTGGAACATATCTCCATTACGAATCAAGTCGCGAGCGGTTTCTACCATTCCCTCAAACTTATGTGGAGCGATATGCGGTTTGAAGTCAAGTGGTGATAAATCCAAGTCTTCAAATTCATTTGGAGCAGGAATGCGTAATTCCTCAAGCACTTGGTTCAAAGATTTTTCCAAGGCCTCTTGACTGCGCTCACTATAAAGTGCATCCTCTATGACATGTATCTTCTCCTTCTTGTGGTCAAAGACCATATAGCTCTCATAGACAAAGAAATGCATGTCTGGCGTCCCAATTGTATCCTCAGGGATTTGACCAATTTCTTCATAAAGCGAAATCATATCGTAACCCACAAAACCAATGGCTCCACCACCAAAAGGGAGCTCTGAGTGGTGCTGACTCTTATGAATCACTTCATAAAGGAAATCCAAGGGATCCCGATCAATCACTTGACCATTTTGATAGAGAACTCCATTTTCAAACTTAATCTCAAAAACTGGATTATAGGCTAGGATAGAAAAACGAGCCGTTTCCTTGTCTCTCGGAATACTTTCTAAAATAACCTTGTGTTGCCCCTTTAGGCGCATATAAGCCAAGATTGGTGATAAGACATCTCCATGAATGATTCGTTCCATTGTAATTTCCCTTTCAGTTCCTTATTTTTAATTTTTTATCTTTTTTCTATTTCCCTTAAATAGTGCGGACGGGAGGTAAAATTATCCAGTGGATGATTTTAGAAAACCATGAAATGAAAGACCTAATTTTTGAGCTCCTCGCTCATTCATTTCTAGGCTCAGGCTAAAATAGTTCCCCGAACTATTTTACTCTCAAAAATTCCGTCCTAGAGAAGCATCTTTGCTTCTCTAAGATACCACTATGGCGGGAAACAGCTTTTAGAAACTCACTTCGTTCGTAAATATTCTATAACGACCTATTTATTGAAAATATTTAAAAAATTAATCGCAATATCTGCGATAAATATATAAAAATCCCCACGCAAAATAACTTGCGTGAGGACGAAATTCGCGGTGCCACCTCAATTATAGGATTTCTCCTATCTCTCATTCCTGTCTCAGAAACCTCCTGTAACAGGCTGTGCGATAAAGGGCACTCCCTTGAGAATGATGTTTTCTTCTCTCGTTTCAGATGGACCCAACCTTACAGTTTTCTCTGCTTGTTTTCAGCAACCACAAGCTCTCTGTGAGAGAAAGGACTGTAATTTTTCCATCTTTTATTTTTTAGCTTCTAGGTAGTCTGCAATCGCAGCTACGTCCTTGTCTCCACGACCAGAGACATTGATGAAGAGATGTTCATCTCGGTACACCTTTATACTCTTCGAAAATCTCTTCAAACCGCGTCAACTTCACCTTGCCGTAGGTATGGTTACTGACTTCGTCAG
>NZ_VMMK01000028.1:0-60792 GCF_013277255.1 Streptococcus sp. 2154 | reverse complement strand
GATTTTCATTGAGTATTACTAGCTTTTTCCATATTAATTCAGCTTTTTGTTTATTTTTAGTAACAGGCAAGGAGCTGTAGATAAAACTCAAGTTCATCAAAGCGACTTAAGGCCCTAATAAAAGATAAACAAAATGACGGATAGAAAAAAGCCCACACACGGAATCTACTTCCATGTGAGGGCGTTGGTAACGCGGTGCCACCTCAATTATAAAGGAACTATCTCCTTTACATCTCTGCCTTGTCTAACAACAAGCTGCACTGTAAGGTGTGCGCACCGAATTTTCATTGTTTCAAATTCATTTTTTAAATCAGCCCACTTTCACTACTTCCAACCACCTATTCACAATCACCACAGGCTCCCTGAAGATCAAAAATAGTTACTTTTCTGATTTGTTGAACTTATTTTAATACTTTGTTTTTTCTTTGTCAAGACTTTTTTACGATTTTTTTGAAAATATCATTCGAATGTGACCATGTCTTCCTTAGATCGAACATGAACATGTCCCACTTGTTAGAAATTGGATCCAACTCAATAGAAACTGAATGGAGGCTAAACAGAACTTATTTTAGAACACTCCATCTTTTCCACTAGGATTTTCAAGAATTAAACAATACTAGAAACTCTGTCTCCTAACAAATTTAGGAGAAACTTCAACAGATGTGACACTTTCCCCTTTAATAATTGCTAAAACACCTTCTATCATTTCTTTAGCCAATTTAACATAATTGGGAGCAATTGTAGACAAAGCTGGAGTATAATACTGAGAAATAGGAATATTATCAAATCCAATGATAGAAATATCATCTGGAATAAGAATTCCTTTCTCATAGCACGCACGAATCAAGCCCTGAACCTTTTCATCTCCTGAAACAAAAATAATGTCCGGATCATTTTGGGTAGTCAAGTGCTGCATTGCATAAGAATAAACTGAATCAATTGTAGATAAGCCATAAATGACTTTTAAATCCATAAAGTAATTTTTATCATTCAGAAAAGAACGCACACCTCTTTCACGATCCTTATTAACATGAGATTCTCCTCCCATAAGCAACCACATATTTTTAAATTTTTCTTCAGTTACAGCTTTCATCATATCATAAGTAGCTTGAAAATTATTATTAGATACATAGACTACTCCAGACGTTTGAGATTCACCGAAAACAAGAAAAGGCATATGGTTCTTCTTTAAATACTGAATTCTGATATCATCTACACTTTCATAAAAAACAATAACACCATCTACTAGGCTACCTGTGCTTGATATAATTGAATTACTAATTGTATCCTCCTCTCCAAAGTACTCAACTATAGCATTAACACCATACTCTTTACAAGTTTGTAAAACTTTATCTAATAAAGTTTGAAACCAAATTAAAGGAAAAGAGTCGATTTTTTTTACAGAAATCAATATATTTATAGCTTCTTTTTTAGTTAAATTTTTTGCATACGCATTTGGAATATACGACAATTCCTCTATAACTTTTTGAATCGCTTGATAAGTTTCTTCTTTAACATTTACTCCACCATTAATAACTCGTGAAACTGTTTTTGGAGAAAAACCTGATAAACGTGCAATGTCATAAATAGTTACTTTTTTCCCATTTATATTTTTCATTTCAGTCCTCCATTACGAACATTCTAATATTACTATACAATATTTAATTTTTTTTAACAAGAGAATTTAGTAAATTATTTAAGATCCACAAATTCACAAAATTAATTTTACAAATATTCTTCCCCTTCAAAAAAGTTTAAATTGCATTTCACACCTTTATTTTTAAGAATGTTTCCAACTTCACGACAAATAAATTCATATGAGAAAAAACTACCATAAAATTGTAGATTAACTTTTTCAGTAAAATGTGTAGGATTTATAAAAAAATATAATAGCCTGTCAATGTAACATTTTAACATAGAGTTAATTTTTTCTTTAAAGATAACATTTGTTATCAACTCATCAGGAGATAAATGAAAGGCAAACACCATTTCATAAATATCATAAAAAGAAATAAATTTGTATACTTGTATCAAACAATTATTATCAAAATATTCTATTTTACCTAAATCAAAATTGATTTTATAATCTTTCATAAAAACCTCTGAGCAAAAATCTACTCAAAAATTAGATGATTAAAACATCTAAAAAACAAAAGGACAAAAACATCTGTCCCTTTGTTTACTAAATTTCAGCTAATTTCTTCGACATAAATAACACCTACAATATTAGCAATTTCTTCCATCAAACGAAGATGTTCAAATCTACCTGATAATTCCAGAGTAATAAATGACGCTATTTTTTTGTCTGGAACATCAAAGTATTCAATTCTGTCAGAATTAACATCTCCAAACGCTGTTCTTGAATCGGTCATTCTGATACCATTTTCTGCACAATAAACCAATACACGATTATAGGCTTCTGTAGATTTAACCACTATATACAATTCAATCATTTTAGAACGATTTCGTAGATATTTTTTTAGTGGTTGGAACATGGATATCACACCCCAAACAGAAATGGCTACTAAAAGAGCTCCCTCATAAAAACCTACTCCAATAGCTAATCCAATTCCTGCCGAAGCCCAAATGCCTGCTGCAGTTGTTAAACCAGTTATTTTCTTTTTATCTGTAATAAGTATTGTTCCAGCCCCAAGAAAACCAACACCTGATATAACCTGCGCACCTAAGCGTGTAGGATCTCCTGTACCAAATTTATAAGATACGTATTCATTCGTCATCATAATTAAACATGCAGCCAGACAAACAATACTATGTGTACGAATACCTGCTGGTTGAGATTTACTTCCTCTCTCTAAACCAATTACACCACCAATAACTACTGATAAAACAATCCTGACAACTATTTCAATATGTGATAACCCAAGACTAGTGGCTGTCATGATTATTTCCTTACTTTACGCCCCGGTCTTTGTGTGAAGTATAATACAGTTCCAGAAACAATCATCAGAACAATTGTATAAACAAATACCAGAGCTTGTGCATTAGATGTTGCTGTTTCATCACCTGCAGATCGAATCGTAATACCTAATGGTTGAGCTAGGGGATGGTAAAGGAATACAGATAAGTCGAAGTCAGTTAATAAAGAGTTAAAGTTTAAAGCAATAACAGAGAGAACAACCGGTAAAATAAATGGAATGATAACCTTCATCATAGTATAAAAAGGTGAAGCACCCATACTTCTTGCTGCATCTTCCATCTCATCATCAACACTAAATAAAATAGCACGTACCATTCTATAAGAAAATGGGATTTTTACAACTATATATGCAATAAGTAGAATTACCAAACTACCTACCAAAATCTGATTCAAGACAAGAAATTGTGGCTGATTAAAAGTAAATAATAAACTTACTGCTAAAAGTGTACTTGGTAGTAACCAAGGAAGTAGAGCACCATATTCAAATAAGAAATCAAAACGAGATTTATGTTTTCTGACAACACGAGCAAATACAACTGCGAGAATTGTTGCTGTTGTCGCAGCAATAATAGAATAAATAAAGCTGACCAAGAATGGAGAGAATGCCGCACTATTACTAAAGAATAAGCGATAATTTTCTAAAGTAAAGTTTGATAATGTTAAGTTACCTGTTTGAATTGCAACTGGATCTGTAAATGAGTATAATACTATAAAAATTAGTGGAAGCATGAAAACTGTGAACAATCCATATGCTACAATGTGAGCAATGATATTCCAAGGCTTAGACGCAATTTTTTGTTTTTTAAGAGGCGCTTTAGTCTTAGAGATAGAAATATAATTTCCACCTTTTTCTATCTTATTCATGATAGTAAGCAAAATTGTAGTTGCAATACCTAAAATAATTGCAAGTAAGGCAGCTAAATCACGAGAATTCCCCATCCCTGCAAATGTAATAATCATTGGATTTATAGTTTGAAATTCTTTACCACCAACAATCATGGGTGCTGCTACTGCAGATAAACCACTAAGAAAAACCATAATAGTAAGTGCAAATAGAGTTGGAATTAAGGTTGGTAACACTACTTTTCGGAAAACAGTAAATGGTTTTGCTCCCATATTTCGAGCAGCCTCAATAGTGTGATAGTCAACGCTTCGAATTGTATTTGTTAAAAACAATGTATGATTAGCCGTTCCTGAAAATGTCATAATGAATAAGACTGCACCATACCCAATAAACCAGTTAGGGTCTAAAGAAGGGATAATATTTTGTAAAAATTTTGTAATCAATCCATAAGGACCATAGACAAATTTATATCCAGTCGCTAAAACCACTCCTCCATAAATTAAAGAGGTCATATAACCTAATTTTAAAATTTTAGCACCTTTAATATCAAAGTACTCTGTAAATAGAACACAAAGAATACCTACGACATTAACTGTAATAATGAGTGAAAATGCTAACTTAAAACTGTTCATAATACTCTGAAGTGCCCTCTGAGATTTTAGAACACGATGTACAGCATCAAGGGAAAATTCTCCTCCTTTTACAAATACATTCACTACTAGATCAAAGTTTGGATAAATAATAAATGTTACTAAGAACCAGATTAACCCTAAACGAATAAGCCAATCTTTTAAATTTAATTTATGACGCATACTGCACCTCCTTAAAATTGCAGAACGTCTGATGGAGTGATAAATAATTCCACACTTTCTCCGACAGATCTAATAACAGCCTGACTATCAATACTTGTTACATTAAGAATCTGACTTTCAGAAACTTTTATTGTATAGTGAATTGTAACTCCAGAAAACTCAACATCAATAATTGTCCCTTTTAGAGTGAAATCTTGTTCAGTTTCACGATTGAATCGAACTTTCTCTAATCGAATGTATCCTTTTTTATCTTCTAAGAAAACGCTTGTATTTTTCAATAATACTTCGTGGACTGTTTCATCGGTCAAAACATTAATATCTCCAATAAAATCACATACAAATTCAGTTTGAGAATTATGATAAATTTCTACTGGTGTACCGACCTGTTCGATGTATCCATTGTTAAAGACTGCAATTCTATCAGATAAAGTCAAGGCTTCCTCTTGATCATGAGTAACATATAAAGTAGTAATACCTAACTCTTTTTGAAGTCTTTTCAACTCTT
Source organism: Streptococcus sp. 2154 (assembly GCF_013277255.1). NCBI lineage: Bacteria > Bacillati > Bacillota > Bacilli > Lactobacillales > Streptococcaceae > Streptococcus > Streptococcus sp. 2154. The sequence goes on along the minus strand of NZ_VMMK01000028.1, from coordinate 55,693 downwards.
TTCTCAAATCTACACGTAATTTTGCGTCAAGGTTTGACAATGGTTCATCTAGACAAAGAATTTTAGGTTCAAGAACCAGAGCACGAGCCAATGCTACCCTTTGTTGTTGACCCCCAAATAATTCTGATACATTACGCTGTAACTGTTGATCAGAGATCTTAATTTTTGCTGCTACTGCTGATACTTTAGCTTTAATAACATCTGGAGCTACCTTCTTAACTTTTAAACCAAATGCAATATTATCAAAAACAGTCATAGTTGGAAATAGCGCATAAGATTGAAATACAATACCAATTCCACGCTTTTCAGGTTCCAAATGAGTGACATCTGTTCCATTAACTTCAATACTTCCTGATGATGGATTTAGAAAACCTACCAAAGCTCTCAAAGTAGTTGATTTACCACATCCTGAAGGCCCAAGAAATGTAAAGAATTCCCCTTCATGTATATCTAAATTCAGATTATCAATTGCAACAAAATCACCATATTTAATTTGAATATTATCAAATTTAATCATCTCACTAACTCCCTCTATCACTAAAGCCAAAAGCCTCTCTTTATTTCTTCCATAAATTTAGAAATAATAGAGAGACTTGGACATAAAAAATAACTCTTATTTCTTATTTTACGTATTCTAATTCAGCTTTTTCTACCCATTCATCCAAATGCTTTCCAACAGCTTCCCAGTCAATATTTTGTGGTTTCACTTGATCAACAAATTTTTTCGTATCTTCAGGTAACTCTTTTAGGGCATCTTTATTGGCAGGAATAGATCCAAATTTTTTACTATATTCTACTTGAATTTCTGTTTGACCAAACCAATCAATAAATTCTTTAGCTAACGCTTGTTTTTTACTAGTGCTTAAAACCATAGTTTGTTCAGTTACAAATGGTACACCAATCTCAGGAGTCATAACTTTGAATTCAACATTTTGTTCTTTTTGTCCGATTAACGCTCCAGAACCCCAGATCATACCGTATTGAATTGGGCTTTCTTTATCTAACGCTTTAACAACTGAGCTTTCACCTTTTTGAAGAGTATAGGCATTTGCAAAGTATTCTTTTGCAACTTCCCAGCCCTTTTCCGATACTCCTAAATCACCTTTTTCATCAAGATAACGAACTAAGATACTTGCTAGAATTGCCCGTCCTGTACCACCTTGAAGACCATAAATTGAATATTTACCTTTATACTTACTACCTAATTCAGTCCAATCTTTAGGCATTTCTTTTACATCAGGCGCCCCAATTAAAACTAATGGTTGAACAATCACAGGATTATAATAATTATCTTTATCTGATAAAGATTGATCAATCTTATCTAACCATTTAGGCTTGTACTGTACTAGTAATTTTTGATCTCTAATTTTATTTGAATCAACAGCACCAATTCCAAATACCATATCTGCAACTGCATTATTCTTCTCAGCAATAACACGGTCTGCTAATTGAGCACCAGCGATATCAACCATTTTTATATTAAAACCAGCTTCTTTTGCTTTAGCAGTTAACCAATCACCACGACCATTTGAGACTGAGTTCGAATAGATTACTAATTCTTGACTTTTATCAGCTTTTTCTTCAGATGAAGAAGCAGTCGTAGAATTTGAACCTCCAGAGCAAGCAGCAAGTGTAGTAAGAGCAACTCCCGTTGCAAGTACAGTAGACCAAACTTTCATTTTTTTCATGATAAGTTCTCCTTTTTTATTATTTTATTTAAATTTTTCGTGATATGGAACAAATTGTCTCATATCTTCAAATACAGTATAGTCAATACGGTTTACAGTAATAGTTGAAATCTTCTCTAATAAGATTTCAGTTAATTCTGCTCTGACTTTAGTAAACTCTTCTTCCTCCTCTTCGGTTAGAGGAATCCGAAGATACCCAATTGAAATATGGAATTGATATCTATCATGATTAGGGAAACGAACACCTGCTTTTTCTGAGACATAAGTACGAATTTCTTCTAATCTCTTTGCAGAAGCTTCATCTGCAGGTTCAACTAGTATGTTTTGTTTTCCCATTTCAGTTATACGCATATGAATTTCTTCATCCAACAATGGAAAAATTTCAAGTTGTTTAGCAAAGTAATCATGTATTTCCTGTAAAGGTGTATCTAGAGGAAGATTACTGCTCCAAAACTCCGTTTCACGATTTTCATGGCACAACAATTCAATTACAGTCATGTGAATAGAATTCCTTGGAGTTAAAGTAAACTTATCGATAAATGGTAATTCTCTATAACGTGATTGAATAATATCAACAACTTCCATCAAATCTTGTTTAGTATAAAGATTTGCTACAACTGTATTCCCAGGGAAATGATTAAATTCCCCATTCTCTTTGAACTTAATTTTTGTTAAGTTTTTCATATAAAGACCTTCTTTTTTTATATTTGACATCGGTGTCACCATGTTTACATTATACAATGAAACCGTTTCCTTTGTCAAGCGCTGTCAAACATTTTTTTAATTTATCTTTCATTAAAAGGTTAAGTAATTTTTCCAAAATACAGCACTCATATAGACAGTATCATCAATTATAGCCATTGGGATTTTTTGATTGCCAATTCCATGTATCTCTACACATGTCTTCAATCGATTTTGTTGTTCTCCAATTTAATTCCTTATATGCTTTGTCTGCATTTGCATAACAAGTTGCAACGTCTCCTGAACGTCTTGGAACTATTTTATAAGGAATAGGGATCTTATTAACACTTTCAAATGTATTTACAAGTTGTAATACACTAGTGCCTTCTCCCGAGCCTAGGTTATAGATATAAACATCTGTTTTTTCAGATACTTTTTCTAAAGCTTTTATATGTCCTATTGCTAAATCTACTACATGGATATAATCACGCACACCAGTACCATCAAGCGTATCATAATCATTTCCGAACACACTTAGCTCTGACAGCTTACCTACCGCTATTTGTGCAATATAAGGCATCAAGTTGTTAGGAATTCCTGAGGGATCTTCCCCAATAAGCCCAGACTCATGAGCACCAATTGGATTGAAATAACGAAGCAACGCAATACTCCATTCTGAATCTGCCACATGAACATCTTTTAAAATTTGCTCAAGCATCACTTTCGTATACCCATAAGGATTTGTCGCACTTGTTTGCATCGTCTCAATTAGAGGTGACTGATTGTTAATTCCATATACAGTCGCACTTGAAGAAAAGACAATCTTTTTAACATTAAATTCTGACATCACTTCAACAAGTGCCAATGTACTCATAATATTATTTTTGTAGTACACCACAGGCTTTTGCACGGATTCTCCGACAGCTTTATAACCTGCAAAATGAATTGCAGCATCAATCGATTCTTGTTCAAATACCTTTCTCAATGCTTGTTTATCACAAACATCTAATTCGTAAAACACAGGACGTATTCCTGTAATTGCTTCAATACGGTCTAGCACCAAGATGCTAGAATTCGAAAGGTTGTCGACAATGATAACTTCCTTTCCTAAATTTAGTAATTCTACTACGGTATGGCTACCAATATAACCAGCTCCGCCTGTTACCAATATTGCCATTTGGGTTTCCTCCTAATTAATTCCAACCGACTTAACAAATCTCATAAACGCTTCATGTCCAGATGAAGTATTCTTATAAACACCTGCATCTTCTAGGACTCTCGCAAATGCTTGTCCTACTTCGTGTTGAACTACGCTATTAACCTCTTCTTTTTTAATGTTAGGATATTTTTCTTTCAATTGGTCGGCCCATTCTAAATGATAATCCGCAATTGCGTTTTCCTCTCCTAAAAGATATTTTCCAACTTCTTCTAACTCTGGTTTCAAACGAGGTGGTAATATCGCAAGTCCCATCACTTCGATTAATCCGATATTTTCCTTTTTAATATGTTGTACATCTTGATGAGGATGGAAAACACCATCTGGGTATTGTTCAGTAGTATGATTATCTCTTAGAACAATATCTAATTCATATCTCCCGTCCACTTTACGAGCAATAGGAGTCACCGTATGGTGTGGGACATCTTCAGTCATAGCAATGATGTCTACTTCTAAATCTGAATATTCTCTCCACTTATTTAAAATTTTAGTAGCTAAATCTAACAAGCGATTTTTATTTTCACTTTGTAACCTAATTACTGACATTGGCCATTTTACAATACCAGCATTAATATCCTCAAAGTCTTTAAAACGAAATTCACTCTCAAATTTTGCTTTTTCCATTGGGAAAATATATTTCCCTCCCTGATAGTGGTTATGACTAAGAATGGAGCCTCCTGAGATAGGAAGATCAGAATTTGAACCAGCAAAATATCCTGGCAAAATATCAACAATCTCCAATAATTGTTCAAATGTTTTAGAGGTAATAGCCATTGGTACATGTTGACTATTCAAAAATATCGCATGCTCATTAAAGTATGAGTAGGGAGAATACTGGAATCCCCATACTTCGTCACCAAGTTTCAACCGAATAATTCTATGATTCGAACGTGCTGGATAATTTATTCGCCCCTGATATCCTTCATTTTCCATACATAGTAAACATTTGGGATAATTAGTTGCTTTTACTAATTTTTCAGCAGCAATTGTTTTTGGATCTTTTTCGGGTTTTGACAAATTTATCGTAATCTCTAGCTCTCCATATTTAGTTGATGCTCTAAACTCAATATTCTTAGCAATAGCAGAAGTTTTAATATAATCACTATCTTTACTTAACTTATAAAACTCTTCAACTGCTTCTTGAGGTGATATATCATATGAACTCCAAAAAATATCATTTAATCGACTAGGTAAAGGAACTATGAAATTCATTAACTCTGCTCCTAAACATTCCTTTTCCTCGATTAAATCTTTAATTTTACCGTTTTTTAAGGCGATTTCCACTAAGTAATCTTTTATTTGTTTCAGGTCATTTTCATCGGAAATGCGATCAGTTCCCTCCTCACCTATTAACGCTAATACTCTATTTTTCACATATATTTTGTCAATTTCATTATACATTCCGTATTCAATTACTCTATCAACAAAATTATCAATAATTGTTTTCATATATTTTTCTTTCTAATTTATGTTCCCATATTTTCTATACATTATCCATTTATAAATTGCTTGCGTAGTATGAGCAATTTTATCAAGGTGATGAATAATATCTAAAGCACCAATTACTTCAGAAACATTCCCATCATCTTCAAATATGTAATTCATTATTTTCTTTTCAATATTTATACTAAGCTCTTCTATCTCATTCTGTTTTTGTATAACAACCATATCTAAACATCCAGATTGTTCCTCTCTATAACAAGATATAGCCCTATTCATATGCTGTCCGATAACTTCATGAAGTATTTTTATTTCTGAAATAATTTTCTTCAAATTTTCATTATTTTGAATAATCTGTAGATTTTTTAAAATTTCAACAATTCTATCCCCAATACGTTCAATGTCAGTTGATATTTTTATTACACTAATAATTCTTCTTAAGTCATATGAAACAGGATGTTGTAAACAAATTAACTCAAATCCTTTTTTATCAATATTTAGAACTGACTCATTTATGATTAAATCTTCTTTAATCAATTCTACTCGTTCTTCATTTGATAAATATTCAAATAACTTCTCGTATTTATCAAGCACAGATACCCAAATGGTCTCTAAATTATTTGATAATTCTATAATTTCATTTTCTAAATATAACCTTAACATTTAGGTACCTCTTCTTAACAAAGTTCAATAGTAACAATTAATATTTTAAACAATATATCAAACATCAATAACTAGAATACTTGCATCATCCTTCTTTCCATAGATTGGATCAATAGCAGAAGAATTAAATCTCATCTTAATTAACTCTTCAAAAGTCTTATTTTGATTATTTTGATAGAATTCATAAAAGCCATCACTCATTAAAACAATTTGTTCACTAGTAACATCTATTTGATTAATAATAGCATGGTCTAAAAATCTCTCATCCAACGAACCTATCCAGTACCCACTCGGTTGATTAGATAATTTTCTGATTTTTTGTAAAATAATTTTTTTATTTAAAGCACTATTTGTACCAATTGAATCTTTTATCTCATTTTTTCCTTTTTCAAATAAGTTATCTACTCTATGATCAGTTATTTCCATTTCGTTTACTAACATGACGCAGTCACCTAGCATCATATACTCCAACTTTTTTTCTGAAAGTTTAGCAAATATAAAAGCAAATGTTGGTAAGCGATAATACTCTGTTAATTCATATGAGTTTAAACCGATTTCATCTTTACCCTCGAATAAAGCAGTTTCAAATATTTATTTAAGAGTTTTTGATTCTTTACAATTAACCGACAAACTTTCTGATAAAATATGTACAACTTCTGAGACTGAATAACCTATCTCCTCTTTAGAATTATATAAATCTGTAGCTCCATCGATAATCCAAAAATACTGATTTTGTGAACCTACAGTATCCTCATTTTCTACAGAACTTCCTTGTATCGAACAAATTTTATTTATCTTTACCATAATACTTCAACCCTTTTAGTGTCAAAAGTAAACCAATTCCTGTCACTGTTAAGAATAGTTCCATAATCTTGTTCGAACCAGTCTTTGGTAATTTTTGTTTTACATCTACTATTTCTTTAGATTTATTAATATGATTTTCAGTTTCTCTGCCATCTCCAACTATTTTATAGTTTACTTCTTCTGTCTTATTATCTTGTTTATTGTCGATCTTGTCATTCATTTGTCTATTATCTTTACTTGAGTTAAACTCTCCGTTCTTCTGGTTACTATCAATTACATTATTTGAATTAGATTGTTTTTCCTCTTTGTTTTTTTCTTTTTCGTTTTTATCACTTAAATTATTTGTTACAATTTTGTAAAGCCCATTCTCCGTTACAATATTGAAATTACCATCGCTATCACGTATAACAGGTTCTTTCTCATTTGCATTAGATTTGATGAATGATATATACTTACCGGATAAATTATAAAATTGGTTATTTAAAACGGTTATTTTACCCTTTGAATCCTCAATAACAATTCCTTCTTTACCACCGAATATACTATTCTCTGAGACTACTAAATTATCACTAACTCGTAATAATTCAATATTTGGTTGTTCTGTTTCCTTAGAATTATTATTAATTACATTTTTTGTTACAGTAATATCTGATACTTTTCCTAAATATTCTGCACTATCTTTTGCAACTCGTATCGCTTTTGTTTTAGGATCGGCAATATTAAATATATTTTCGGCGATAACCACCTGTTTATTTAAATCTAATAGGTCTTTAGTGTTTTTATAGCTATAAGCATTTACTAAAGCTGCTCCGCTTTCTCGATAATGTACACTCTCTCCTTTAACTTTCTTATCAAAGCGATTTCCTTTGATTAATACATCAGTGAATCCTGTAAAACGTACACCTGCATACATCATGTTATCAAAATGATTATTTAAAATTTTAATATTAGAGGGGTTCTGTGTCGACAATGTTTGATAGTGTGTGCCAATTGCTGTTACTAATTCCCCAGATTTATCACTTTTGCCAAAATAGGAATTTTGAATAGTCACATTTTCAGATTTTTTCCCATCATCATTCAAGGCATAAGGAAAACCTTTTCTAGTTAATGGTTCAATCTGAATGCTCTCCTTACTTATGATTTGCCCATCCTTCATCGTTTTGGGTAAGGCTTGCCCAAGAAAACGAGAATTATCAACTAATACATTTTTCGAACCTGCAATTTGAATAGCATGCCCTTGATAACTATCCTTGAATGTTACATTTTTTATAGTTACGTTATTTGAATTCCCAATAGCAAATGCACCTGAAGAATTTATAAGTGGTAGATTTTTTGCTTTAGTTCCTTCTTCATTCAAAGCACCGTTCATATCAATAGTACCACCAGAATAACTAATATCTTCTGTTGGGCCCCATTCTACTTGCGCACCATCATCCGTAAATAAACCTGTCATAAAAACAATAGAAGGGTGATTCTTAATATTTATACCATTTAGAATGGTAGCTTTCTCATTCAATTCTAAGTGTGTATGACTTTTAAAAAAAACAATTTCTTTTACTAAATAAGTTCCTTCCGGAAAATATACATTTCCTCCACCTAGCCCTTGAGCTGCAGCATCTATTGCATCTTGAATTGCTTGTCGATCATCATTAACCCCGTCACCTATTGCTCCATAATCTTTAACATTTAAAGCAGTATCTTCAAATTCTTTTTTGATAATTCTGTCACTTATAACATCTTCCTTATAACTCTTATTTTCATTAGTAGATGTTACTGTAGATTCAACTGTTCTGTTGTCTAATTGTGAATTAGAACGAATAGTACCATTAGAGCTGATACTATTAACACTTAACGAATTATCTAAACCATTAGTGGTTGAATTAGAGGCAATCATTTCAGCAGAACGATTCTGATTAACAGTTGGTGAATTATCTAAATCATTAGTAATTGCATTAGAAGACTCTTTTGTAGCCATCGGTGAAGAACTAGTAACAACTTCATCCGATAAAATACCTTGGCTTCCCAAAATTGAAATTGCCAATAGTACCGAGCAAGTCCCCACCTTTAATTTACGAATACTGAATACCTCATTAGGAACAAAATATTTCATCAGAACCTCCAATTTTTTTACTATTTTTTAACAATTGATTATTACTTTTCTTAAAATAGATAGAATGACACCGCTGTCATTATCTTTATCATATATTTTCCAAATTGAATTGTCAAGGAATAACACAAGAAAATATTAAAATTTATACTCTTCGGAAATCTCTTCAAACTAGGTCAGTGCCGCCTTGCCCTAAGTCTAGGTTACTGACTTGGTCAGTTCTATAGTAGATTGAAACTAGAATAGTACACCTCTACTTATAAAACATTGTTAGAAATCGATTTGACTATCCCGATCGATTTGTCCTATTCTTATTTCATTTTACTATATCTACAACCTCAAAGCAGGGTTTTGAGCTATCTATGGCCAACTTCCTAGTTTGCTCTTTAGCCTTCCATTCAAAAGTGATGCTATCTTTCTTAGCTTGAATATAAAATATCCCATTTACTATATTTAAATTTATTGATATGTTGTAAATTATAAATGAAAGAACAAATACCTTGTCATACAAGCATTCGCCAGGGATATTTACCTGAATATCGCTCATATGGCGGATTGAAACTAAAACACTACAATATATTTCTTAAATAGACCTTCTATAAAAGCTAGATTTAACCTCGATAAAAATAGATGCAGTGCTTCTAAAATACTGGAATAGGGCATATAGGTAATCGTAGACAAGTGTTTTATAGATTGTCTCGCAGGAGATCTAATGATGTATAGCAAGCATCACTAAACATATAGAATATCTGTATTATTATAATATCAACATGCTATAAATTCTATCATGCAAAAGAATGACTAGAACATGAAAGACAGGCACAAAACTTTGAACAATATTCTGAAAACAAAAAAAAGACGCGAGTTTCCACAATCTCACTCATGGAAACTCACGTCTTTCAAAAAATAGGGTGAATTGAAAACTAGAACAAGACACTAGATTTTCTAAATGATGTCTAGTAAGGATTCTAAATGCTACACTAAATTGCTCACATCTTATTTCAAACCACGGGACTCCCACAAGAAAGGAAAATCCTATAAAAATTCTCTCTCTGAGGAGAAAGGAGCCTCAACTACAGGTGTAAACTATTATCAATTGAAAACAACAGTTTTTACACTCAATTAGACTTTTTAGGGACAGGATCACTTTCGCTTGACTGTAGTTTGTCATTTTTTTGATAAAGTTAGCACTTTTTCAGAAACTGTTTTGAAAGTCTCAATGATATAGTCCACTTCTTCATCGCTTAATTTAGTGTGAAGAGGGAGCGTAATTTCATTTTCAAAGAAGGCATAGGCTCTTGGATAATTCGCCATATCAAAGCCAAGATTCTTATAGGCTGTCAAGAGCGGAAGCGGTTTGTAGTGTACGTTACTTGCAATTCCTGCTTTAGCTAATTCTTGGATGATAAGATTGCGTTCTTCTAGGCTTGCTCCTTTTACACGGGTGATGTAGAGGTGGCGTGAAGATTCGACAGTTTCAGTCTTGTGTGCCAAAGGATGGATGCGAGAACCTGCAAAACCACTATCATAGCGGTCCACAATGTCCTTACGGCGTTCCAACAAACTTGGATAGCGGTTCAATTGTACCAAACCAAGTGAAGCCATGATATCGGTCATGTTGCACTTATAGGCTGGTGTAACGATATCGTATTCCCATGACCCCAGTTGCATCTTGGCAAGAGCATCCTTAGTTTGCCCGTGAAGGGAAAGGATTTGGAATTCCTTGTACATCTCTTCGTCATCAATCACTGGATTGATTTTCCAAGTAGCACTTCCACCTTCTGCCGTTGTAAAGTTCTTAACGGCATGGAATGAGAAGGAAGTAAAGTCAGCGATAGAACCAGAAGGTTGTCCTTTATAAGTAGATCCCAAAGCGTGGGCACTATCAGAGACAATGACAATACGGTTAAAGGCCTTTTGCCACTTGCTTGAAGCGGTAAAGAAGTCACGTTTTTTCTCCACGACTTGGAACAAACGGTCATAATCGCAAACAATCCCTGCGAGCTCTACTGGGATAATCACCTTAGTTTTCTCAGTGATAGCTTTCTCAAGCAAGTCATAGTCCATCTCAAACGTATCTGCTTGGATATCCACCATGACAGGGGTTGCTCCCACGTGCGTAATGACACTACATGAAGCCGTATAGGTCATGGCTGGAACGATGACTTCATCACCAGGTCCCACTTCCAAAACGCGTAAAATCAACTCCAGAGCGGCTGTCGCAGAGTTGAGACAAACAGTCTTAGGTGTCTGTGTGTAAAGAGACAAGCGGCGCTCCAGTTCTTTTGTTTTAGGACCTGTTGTGATCCAACCAGAACGCAGGGTATCCGCTACTTCAGCAATTTCTGCTTCTGTGATATCAGGCGGTGAAAATGGAATATTGTAATTTGGCATTGATTTGCTCCTTTTATCTGTACTCATTTTCTTATGACTACTTTATTTTAGTACCTCAAACACGGTTTGAAACATGATTTTGATGTCCCCAAGGAAACTAAACTCTCGGAGATAGGCGAGGTTATAGCGCATCTTTTCAGGAAGAACATGCTCCACATAGGCCTGATCAACTGACAGACCTTTCTCCGTCATTTGACTGATGATGGTGTCCTCATCCTTGTAGTTGATGCTGGCTGGAGAGGTAATCCCTGCTTGCAAGAGCAAGGTTGCCATCATTTCAGGGCTATACTGCTCTGTATAACGTGGCACTTCAGGTCGTGTACCGACAAAGGACATCTCACCTTTCAGGACATTGACCAACTGAGGCAGTTCGTCCAAACGGACACGTCGGATGAAATTTCCAACCTTGGTAATGCGGCTATCGTTAGCAGAAGTCACCAGACTTCCTTTTTTATCCGCATCCGTCACCATGGTACGGAACTTCCAAATCTTGAACCGACGGTTGTACTGGGTCACACGCTCTTGCTTGTAAATCACTGGCCCCTTGCTATCCAACTTGATCCAAATGCTCAAGATGAGAAAGATGGGAGAGGTCAGAACCAGTAAGACCAAGGCCAAAACCCAGTCCAAGCAACGCTTGAAAATCAGCGAACCCTTCCTTTTAGAGACAAGCTGGTAGTAAGACTCAACCTCACTTGATTTCATTTCCACGGGCAAGTCTTCCCATTTCAGCATGCTGTTTCTCCTTTGTTTTTATTATACTATTTGTCAACATTTTTCATTATACCACAAAATGGAAAAGGCGGTGAAAGAAATCTGTAATTTGAAAGATTTCCTTCTGGTACTCAATGAAAATCAAAGTACAGCTTTTAGGTTGCAGATAAAGCTGACCTGGTTTTAAGAGATTTTCAAAAAATATTAAGACATAGCTCCTGCCTGCAAGCTATACATCTTGTGATAGGTCCCTCCCAAGGCCAAGAGTTCCTCATGTGTTCCACTCTCAATAATGCGCCCCTTGTCCAAAACATAGATGCAGTTGGCGTCTTGAATAGTAGAAAGGCGGTGAGCGATAGCAATAGTTGTTCGGCCCTGTCTCATCTTCGCCAGAGAAGCTTGAACCAAGCTTTCTGTTTCAGAGTCAATATTGGCGGTCGCTTCATCCAAAATCAGGATTTTAGGCTGGCTGGCAACTGTTCTGGCAAAGGCAAGAAGCTGTCGCTGACCAGTTGAAAAACTCGATCCACGCTCAGACACAGGGGAGTCGTACCCCTTAGGAAGTTCTTGAATAAAGGAATCTGCATCCACAAAGGCTGCCGCAGCCTGAACCTGATCATCACTGATTTCTTGGTACATGGCGATATTGGACTTAATAGTTCCATGATAGAGAAAGGGTTCCTGCAAGACCAAACCGATGTTTTTTCTCAGCTCTTCTTGACTGAAATCCCTGATATCCACATCATCCAAGAGAACTCTCCCTGACTGGAATTCATAAAAGCGCATGAGAACATTTATAATCGAAGATTTCCCCGAACCTGTATGACCTACAAAGGCAATGGTTTCACCCTTGTTGACCGAAAAAGAAATATCATCCAGAATAGGATGTTTGCCATCATATGAGAAACACACATGTTCAAAACGAATATTGCCTTCTTCAACCTCAACCTGACTATTTTCTTGAAGAGGCTCATAGGTTGCCTCGTCAATCAAGGCAAAGACACGGCCTGCAGACACCATAGACGTTTGCAGGGTTGAAAAGTTTTGCGTTACTTCAATCAGAGGATCAAAGAGACGATTGATGTACTGGATAAAAGCATACATAGTCCCGACCGTTATCCCGATAGAAAGACCACGGTAGCCAAAATAGGCCATTAAGACAGTATAACCTAGGAGTTTCAACAAACTCATAGCAGGGCGCAACAAGAGGGCATCAAAGGCTACAGAGCGGTTGGCATAGACCAAGTGTTCTTGGTTAATCTCATCAAATTCTGCCTGCTGGCGCTTTTCTTGATTAAAGACCTGGATAATCCTAATTCCTTCGATATTTTCTACCAGCTTACTATTGATATCTGACAAGAGACTTCTGGTTTTCTCGATAATCTTGACTGATTTTTTACGATAGAGATTGACCAAAAGGAAAATCAAAGGGAGAAAGAGCAGGACTAATGCTGTCAAACGAAAATCCAACACCAACATGGTATAAAGGGTTGTCAAAAAGATAAAAATTGCTGAGATAAAACTGGATAAAATCCCCGAAAACATATCACTGATTGTCTCGGTATCATTAGTCAAACGAGAGACGATAGAGCCTGCTGGCGTCTTGTCAAAATAAGACATGCCTAGCTTCTCCATATTGGCAAAGGCATCGCGACGAATATCCCTCACAATACTGTAAGACACCCGTACAAAGAGAAGATTTCCGACATACTGAACCAGAGTTTGCAGGATATAGAGACCATAGTAGGCCAGCAACACTGTCACAGCGAGTTGATTGAGATTGCTGAGATACTGGTCGATAAAGTGGGAAGCCACAAGGGGAATGACACTTTTAATGACCGTAGTCGCTAGGAGAAAGCTGAGTGCCAAAAAGGTCAGAAGACCATAAGGCTTGAGATAAGATATCAAGCGCTTCAATACAGCCCATTGTTCTTGTTTATTCTGCATCTTCTTCTCCCTTCATTTCCAGCTGCTGAGACTGGTAGGTTTGGGCATACCAGCCATCCAAAGCTAGCAAGTCTTCGTGCCTGCCTCGTTCGATGATTTGACCATTTTGCAGGACTAAAATCAAATCTGCATGGACAACTGCACTGAGGCGATGAGCCGTAATAATGGTTGTCTTGTCCTTTCGCGTCTCCTTAAGGTTGTCGATAATCGCATACTCTGTCTTGGCATCCACGGCCGACAAAGAATCATCCAAAATCAAGATATCAGGGTCTAAAATCATAGCCCGACTCATAGCCAGACGCTGCTTTTGCCCACCAGAAAGACTGACTCCCTTTTCACCAATCAACGTATCAAATCCCTGTGACATGGCTACAATGTCTTGGTAAACTTGAGCTAGCTTAGTCGCTTCCTCGACCGCTGAAATGGGCAAGTTAGGATTGCCAAAGCGAATATTGTCTAAAATCGAAGTCGCAAAGAGGAACTGGTCCTGAGGGACGTAGCCCATAAGACTACGAAGGTCTGTCAAACGATAATCGCGAATATCGTGACCATTTAGATAAATAGCTCCCTTATCCACATCGTACTCACGCAAGAGGAGTTTAATCAAGGATGTTTTCCCAGAGCCTGTCTGCCCAACCAAGCCCAGAGTTTGCCCTTTTTCCAAACTAAAGTGAATATCCATTAGCGTTTCCTCGTTTTCAAAAGCAAAGTTATCAATAGCATACTCCAAGCGCCCGTTTTCAATACCATCCAGAGGAAACTCGGAGTCTTTTACAGATGATTCCTGAGACAAAAGATTCTCAATCCGCTGGTAAGAAACCTTTCCTCGCTGAGTGATATTAAAGAGGAAACCAATAGCCATGAGAGGCCAGACCATCATATCCAAATAACTAATAAAAGTGACCAAATTTCCAACTGTAATCTGCCCCTCCCGAACCATCAAAGAGCCGACTAAGAGTGTTAAAACATAGGATAATCCAACAAACAAGAAAACCATTGGGTCAAAGAGTCTATCGTATTTCATGGTTTGGAGATTCTTTTGGAAGGTTAATTCATTGACTGCCTGAAAGGACTCCAGCTCATCTGCCTGATAACCAAAAGACTTGGTCACTTTGATACCTGATACAGACTCCTGAACCTTGTTATTGAGTTCAGAAAAGGCATCCTGTGACTCTCCAAAGACCTTATGAGTCTTTCTTCCCAAACGACTGGTCGCATATGCCATAAAAGGCAGGGGTAAAATTGCAACTAGAGTCATCTGCCAGGAAATGCTAAAGAGCATGGTCAGCAAAGTCACTAAAGCTGTAATAGAGGCATCCACCGCAGATATAACACCACCACCTGCAAGACTCGTCAAAGAATTGATATCATTGGTTGCGTGTGCCATCAAGTCCCCCGTCCGATAGGTTTGATAAAAGGCTGGAGACATCTTTGTAAAATGCTCAAACAAGCGAGACCTCATAATCTGCCCCAGACGGTAGGATGTCCCAAGAATATACATACGCCAAACATAGCGCAGATAGTACATACCAAAGGCCGCAAGAAGCAAGTAAAATAGGTAAATAAGTAGTTCATTCTGAATTAATTGCCCCGATGTGATAGCATCAATGATCCGCCCCATGACCATTGGGGGAATGAGGTTAAGGACAGAAACCAAGACCAAGGCCACAATTCCGACTAGATAACGGCGTTTTTCTAGCTTAAAAAACCACCAGAGTTTTTGAATAATGGACATAAAATTCCTTTCTAGTTCCAAATGGAAACCTGAGACTCCGACCCCAGGTTTTTCTTATTCATAGGTTACAACTGTAACGTCACCTTTGTCATACTCAGCGATAAAGATATTGGCTACATTGTCATGCCCTTGTTTGCCGAGATTATCAATCAACCACTCTTCGCTACAGCCAAGCGATTCCAAGACTTCTACTTGGATAACACCATCAGTCACAATTAGATACTTAGGATTTTCATCTCCCATTTGGACCACGATGAGTTGGTCATTTTGCTCCTGCACAGCTCGTTCAACTTGCTTCATCTGGAAAATCCCTTGGCTACGAAGTTTGAGGGTTACATCCACCCCAAACAAATCAACCGAACGACAGGCTTCTAGGTCAATCTTCTCATGTTTGATGAGGAGAGTTGGCTTACCATCAATCAAACATTTCACAAAACGAATATTATGAAGCCACTTGAGGGTCAAAACCAAAATAGTCCACATCAGTAAAATCACCTCGTACTGCAAAATGCTGATAGAACTATTGTAAATCACACCACCAATGATAGCACAGAGAACATAATTCTGAATTTAATCTGTCGCAGAGTTAGGTGCTAAGTTCCCCTTTCCTGTCACATTGATAACAAAACAAGTGAGAAGAGCCCCAAGGCCAGTTCGATTACAATTTCCATACAGTTGAGTGTCACTTGTTTACCTTCACCAATTCAATAACGTCTGTTTGATGCAATTCTAATTTCTTTAAAAGATACTTGTCTAATTCGCTCCCGTTCATAGCACGATAGACATTTGAACCTACCTTGACAAGCGCTCCATCAGTGGTAACTGAAGTATTTACGTAAACTTCTGATTTATCCACTCCCAAGTCTTTGGAAACGACCTCTATAAAATGAAGTGAAGTTTGAAATTGGTTGTTAGAGGCTTGATTGGTCTGGTATTTTGAAATTGTCACCAAAAGCATGGCTACTAAAGTCAAGGCTAAAATCATGACCAATTCCCGAAACTTAGTCCCCTTTTTATCTCGATAAGCTTTAAAAGCAAAAAAACCTGTGATAGCTAGGAGAATAATCCCAAAGCCAATCATGATTCCATTTTGCTGACTGATTTGGCTAAGAACATATTCATATGAGTAAAATTTCATTTATTTTCACGCCTTTTCATAAAATCATTCTTCATTATAAATGAAAGAGGGTGATTTTTCAAACCATACGTTGGGGAAACAGACATATCAGACCAACTTCTCAAACTAATGACTCCAGTAGCTATTTCAAGATTCTAATTTTGATAATTGATAAGAATAGACACTAGGAATTATCACTACAAAGAAAAGTGTCAAGAAGAATACCCAGTAAACATATAGTTGCACAAAGGAATTTAGAAACAATAACAATCCTCCGAATACCCAAATTTTCCCAGCTAGGCGATGCGTTTTTCTCCAGTTTTTATCATTCTCCAAGGTCCACGGAAGTCGAATACCGATTATATAATTTCGGTGTGTTTTTGGTAGATAATTTCCAATTACGATCATCACGACTCCCATAAAAATCTGAGCTAGAATCCCGCTCATCATGGAATAACCCAAAGATTCTCCGAAGATAGAAATCATTAATAGACAAGATACAAAAGGAATAATCCAGTAAATCAAAACTTGTATTTTTGAACTGATATTGCTAGATTTAGGATCCTTAATCATTAAAAATAGAAGCAACCAATGCATCAAAAGCATGAGAGTCGGTAATCCAAAGATAGCAGACATTTTATGATTGTAGCCATCTGCTTGACCCAGTAGATTAAAATGAGTGGGTATCTCCTCTGGTAATTGATTCCAGAAAACACAACCTACAAGGGAAGGTAGTAGGATGAGAATGCTCGTAAATAATACCAATTTCTTATTGATTTTTATCTTCATCAAAATGATCTCCTTTCAGATCTGCTAACCAAACCATTATATCCTCTAAAACCGATGTATTTAACTCATAATAAATAAAGTTTTTTTCTTTCATTTCATGAATCAAATCCGCTGCTTTCAAAATCGTGAGATGGTGTGAAATAGTTGCACTAGTCAACTCGAATTGACTGGCAATTTCTCCTGCAGGTAATCTACCTGTTTTGAGTAAATTCAAAATCTCTCTCCTAACTGAATGAGATAAGGCTTTAAAGCTATTTGCAAAACTCATAATGCCTCCTTTCCCTTTGTAATATTAGTAGGGCTAGGACTAAGCAAGGTAGAACTGATAGCATTCCTGTCGGTGATGGGTCTAAAATCAAGAGGCTTGAAACTTTTTCTCCTGGTAATTGAAAGAGTAACCCAATACCTGCAGTTGCATTGATTGCCCCATGAAATAGGACTGAAGCCCAGATAGAGCCTGTCTTTTCCAACAACCAGCTTAACAATATTCCTAGGCTAAAACAAAATAGAAACATGGCGACAACTCCTAAAACGGGATAAGAAAAATAAGATAGTCCATAATTATAGCCTTGCAAATTGATTGGTAGATGCCAAAGACTCCAAATGAGACCAAGCAAGACATGAGTCTGGACTCTTGAAAAGCGTCCTCTTAGCACTGGGTAAAGATAGCCACGCCAACCAATTTCCTCCCCTAATGCAAAGAAACTATTAAGAAAAGGAGCGTAAGTCAAACTAGCTAGGATTTGAATCAAAGCCAAGAAAGATAAGGGAATGGCTGATTGAGAGACACCTTTTTCTTGTAAAATAGCTTGAATAGATTCAAAACCAAGGCTGAAATTGCTAGGAAATACAAGAAAATAAAGTCCCGCTCCTAAAAAACTGATAACTGCTGGTAACCAGATAGCTAGTAAGTAAAAGCGCCAGTTGCTCTTGAAATTTACAACTAATTTAGATTTGATTCCACTAGGCTGATTCGTGATTTTCCCTAAAATAAAGACTGCAAGTGCAGGCATCCACATGGCTACAATACTAGCAAGTTGACTCCATGGAGAATTTAGACCAACACTACTTAGCCATAGTGACAACCATATTATCCAAGCAAGGGCATAAGTCAAGACCACAAAAAGAAGGATTGATCTCTTATTTGACATATATGTAACTTCACTTTCTATTTAGATATTTTTCTAAATAACATTATACACCTTTCTATTCTAAACACAAGAGCTATTTAGATTTTTTTCTAAATAGTTTAGGGAATTTTTATTTTCTCAGGATAAAGTCTAAAGAGTGATTTTTCAAACCATACGTTGGGGAAATAGACCTTTTTTTGGTATAATAAAATCTATAATCTGAATGAAAAAGGTAACTTTATGAAACTTATCTCATGGAATATTGATTCCCTAAACGCTGCCCTAACTAGTGATTCAGCTCGTGCCAAATTGTCCCAAGAAGTCCTACAAACCTTGGTCGCTGAAAATGCTGATATCATTGCTATCCAAGAAACCAAGCTTTCTGCCAAGGGTCCTACAAAGAGACATCTGGAAATTTTAGAAGAGCTCTTCCCAGGCTACAAAAACATGTGGCGCTCTTCCCAAGAGCCTGCCCGTAAAGGCTATGCTGGAACCATGTTCCTTTATAAGAAAGAACTCACACCCACTGTCACTTTCCCAGAAATCGGTGCCCCTTCTACCATGGACTTGGAAGGCCGCATCATCACTTTGGAATTTGATAAATTTTTCGTGACCCAGGTTTACACACCAAATGCTGGTGATGGTCTCAAACGCTTGGAAGAACGCCAAGTCTGGGATGTCAAATATGCTGAGTACTTGGCTGAACTAGACAAAGAAAAACCAGTTCTTGCGACCGGTGACTACAATGTAGCCCACAATGAAATCGACCTTGCAAATCCTGCTAGCAACCGCCGTTCACCAGGATTTACCGACGAGGAACGTGCTGGATTTACCAACCTTTTGGCAACAGGATTTACCGATACTTTCCGTCATGTTCACGGCGATGTTCCAGAACGCTACACTTGGTGGGCACAACGCAGCAAGACTTCTAAAATCAACAATACAGGCTGGAGAATCGACTACTGGCTCACAAGTAACCGCATCGCTGACAAGGTGACCAAGTCAGACATGATTGACTCAGGAGCTCGCCAAGACCACACACCGATTGTCTTGGAAATTGAACTCTAAGGAGAAAACGAATGGACTATCAAGCTGTCATTCCTGAACTTGTAGTATCTGACATCGAAAAATCACGCCACTTCTACTGCGACCTGCTAGGATTCTCTGTCGAATACGAGCGTCCAGAGGAGAAATTTCTCTTCCTCTCGCTTGAAGACTGCCAACTTATGCTAGAAGAAGGCAGCGCAGAAGAATTAGCTCAGCTGACCTATCCATTCGGGCGCGGTGTCAATATTTCCTTTGGCATTACAGATGTTCCTCAGCTCCACCAAAAACTTCTGGAAGCTAACTATCCTATTCATCGTCCTTTGACTAAAAGAGAATTTCGAGTGGGAGATAGCTTTATTTACCCTCATGAATTTGCGATTTTGGATCCTGATGGTTATTTTTTAAGATTTAGCGAGTAGAATAATAAAGATTGGGAAAAAATCTTTAAAGTTAGAGAAAGGCATATTGTCAAGTCTTGAAAAATCTTGATAATATGCCTTTTATAATGGAAAAATCTTCTAAATGTTAGCCAATAAGTTGATTTTTGCCCATTTTTATTACATTTGTTCGTTTTTTAAACTAAAACACTAACAAAACAGTTGATTTCTAAAGTGATTTGGTGTAAAATAAAAACATTGGCTCAAGCCTATTTAAAATTGAATATCATGTTACTTGTTTATGTCGTGAATTGGCACGACGTTTCTACAAGGTGCCGGAACACCTAACAATAAGTAAGTCAGCAGTGAGATATGACCGTTTTTGCCATGCCTATTTGGGGGACTTACTTAGAGATTAAGTAGGTCTTTTTTGAATATTTTTAATATTTCCCTTAATTAGTGCGGACGGGAGGTGAAATTATCCTGTGAATAATTTCAGGAATCCAGGGAATTTCATCCCTAATTTTTGAGCCCCTAGCTCTTTCATTTCTAGGCTTAGGCTAAAATAGTTCCCCAAACTATTTTACTCTCAAAAATCCCGTCATAGACAATAACAAGATTATTGTCTATGATACCACTACAACGGGAAATATTTGATAAGACTCGCTTCGCTCGTAATAGTTTTATCAAATATATAGTATTAGCAAAAGGGATCACTATAGAAACATTTAAACAACAAGTAAATTAACTTTTAGACTTTAGGAGGTCTTATGAAATTATTAGAAGAGCGCATCCTCAAGGATGGGCATATCTTGGGTGATAACATCCTCAAGGTAGATTCCTTTTTAACCCACCAAGTTGACTTTAGCTTGATGCAAGAGATTGGTAAGGTTTTTGCGGAAAAATTTGCTGCTGCTGGCATTACTAAGGTTGTGACCATTGAAGCGTCAGGCATTGCCCCAGCCCTTTTTACAGCTGAAGCCTTAAACATTCCCATGATTTTCGCTAAAAAAGCTAAAAACATCACTATGAATGAAGGCATCTTAACTGCCCAAGTCTACTCCTTTACCAAGCAGGTAACCAGCACCGTTTCTATCGCTGGAAAATTCCTCTCACCAGAGGACAAGGTATTGATTATCGACGATTTCCTTGCTAACGGCCAAGCTGCTAAAGGCTTGATTCAGATCATCGAACAGGCTGGAGCCACAGTCGAAGCTATCGGTATCGTAATTGAAAAATCTTTCCAAGATGGCCGTGATTTGCTTGAAAAAGCAGGTTACCCTGTTCTATCACTCGCTCGTTTGGATCGTTTTGAAAATGGTCAAGTCGTATTTAAGGAGGCAGATCTCTAATGCAAACTCAAGAAAAACATTCGCAAGCAGCCGTTCTTGGCTTGCAGCACTTACTAGCCATGTACTCAGGATCCATCCTGGTTCCCATCATGATTGCGACAGCCCTTGGCTATTCAACGGAGCAGTTGACCTACCTGATTTCCACAGATATCTTCATGTGTGGTGTGGCAACCTTCCTCCAACTCCAACTCAACAAACACTTTGGTATTGGGCTACCAGTCGTTCTTGGAGTCGCCTTTCAGTCGGTCGCTCCCTTGATTATGATTGGGCAAAGCCATGGTAGTGGTGCTATGTTTGGTGCCCTTATCGCATCTGGGATTTACGTGGTTCTTGTTTCAGGCATCTTCTCAAAAGTGGCCAATCTCTTCCCATCTATCGTAACAGGATCTGTTATTACCACGATTGGTTTAACCTTGATTCCTGTCGCTATTGGAAATATGGGAAATAACGTTCCAGAGCCAACTGGTCAAAGTCTCTTGCTTGCAGCTATCACTGTTCTGATTATCCTCTTGATTAACATCTTTACCAAAGGATTTATCAAGTCTATCTCTATTTTGATTGGTCTGGTTGTTGGAACTACCATTGCTGCTAGCATGGGCTTGGTTGACTTCTCGCCTGTTGCGGCAGCACCACTTGTCCATGTCCCAACTCCCCTCTACTTTGGGATGCCAACCTTTGAAATCTCATCTATTGTCATGATGTGTATCATCGCAACGGTTTCTATGGTTGAGTCAACTGGTGTTTATCTGGCCTTGTCTGATATCACAAAGGATCCAATCGACAGCACGCGCCTTCGCAACGGTTACCGCGCAGAAGGTTTGGCCGTACTTCTCGGAGGAATCTTTAACACCTTCCCTTACACCGGATTTTCACAAAACGTTGGTTTGGTTAAATTGTCAGGTATCAAGACTCGCCTGCCAATCTACTACGCAGCTGGTTTCCTGGTTCTCCTTGGACTCCTTCCTAAGTTTGGCGCCCTTGCCCAAATCATTCCGAGCCCTGTCCTCGGTGGTGCCATGCTGGTGATGTTTGGTTTTGTATCCATTCAAGGAATGCAAATCCTCGCCCGTGTTGACTTTGCTAACAATGAACATAACTTCCTTATCGCAGCTGTATCCATCGCTGCAGGTGTCGGACTCAACAATAGTAATCTCTTCATCAGCATGCCGACAGCCTTCCAAATGTTCTTCTCAAACGGAATCGTCGTAGCTAGCCTACTCGCCATTGTACTCAATGCTGTATTAAATCATAAAAAGCAATAAGAAAAAGAGGTGCGAGCCTCTTTTTTTGTTTATCACAAATTGATTATAAATACTATCAATCCCAATTCCCATCTAATATTTCTTTTATAAACTTCTTAGGCATCCAAAAGGAGTGTTTTGTAATCCTACGTCCATCTGGAAGTTCATCTGTATCAGATAATGAGCCTTTCCCAACAAATTTTCCTTTTTCAATTTCATAGTAAGCATTGGTAGCATGTAATTTCGTAAATAGAATTCTATTTATCTTACTTTGAGGGAAATTAGTTGAAACTTTATTACCATTTTGAGTTAATTTAACTCCGTCAAAAATAATTTGTCTAGTTTCCTGCCACACTCTTTCGATTTCTTCTAATTGTCTATCCTGAAATCCCCAAAATTTGATAGAATCTAATACAAATAGCTTAGGTTCAATTTCCTTAAAAATAACGAAGAGGAATCGTTTATTATAAATTTCATTATAAACATGTGATGATTCCCAACTATCTGTTTCTGCTAATTCTTTAAAACAATAAGTTTTAAATGGAGAGTCTTCCTTAGGTAAATTATTCTTATCTACTCGAATAACTCTCAAATTCATGTTTGCTTTTTGAAATTCTTTGGTCTTATCCAAATCCCCTGTCAAGCCTAAAATTTTTCTAATCAGAGTACTATTCTTACCTTTTGCCTTGGGATTCACTTCAAATCTATCATATAACTTTTGTTCAGAGAAACCTTTGTAGGAAAGAATCTTCTCTGCAATAACCTCAGTAAATGACTTTTTTTCACCCCTAAAATTAGCCAAAACACTTTCTTGATCTGATTGGTTAAAGATTTTATGATTAATCAGATAGGTCATATAACTTGATTTTAATTCCCAAGCTCTTTGTTTTGCTAATTCATGACTAAATGGTTGCTGTCTTAAATCCTTTCCTTTACCTGCACCTTTTGTACAAGTTGATAAATAGTTTCCATCTGATTCTGATAATTCATGTGCCCTTCCATTTTTGATTTTATCTGTAATCTTCTGATAGTCTTCAAGGATGACTGCCATATCCTCCTCAAACCATTCATATAAAAATATTTTTTCAATGACATAGTCCTTCATTGTTTGATTGGGAATTAAGCCATTGTAAAACAATAACAAAATCTTTGCACATTTTTTCCATAAATGAGTGAAGTAAAAATCCTCTAAATTTTCCTCCATATAGTTTAGTATTGTTAATACAAGTCGTTCTTTTGCACTAAGTGTCCCATTTTTGTTTATCTTAAAAGGAGTAACTTTTAACTCTACACCTATTTTTTCAAAGTCAGCTTCCGAGTCACTATTTGGCTGGTAACCATAGAAATATTTTTCAATATAATTTCCATACTGCCCTTTTGACTTCATACTAATTGCTTTATCTTGTACCTCAGAGACTACTCTATCATTATAATCGTCATATGATTTATAAAGCGAACGATTATACTCTTCCATAACATCGGAAAATTTTCTATTTAATAGTTTGTTAGAATATTCAATAACACTATCGATATCTTCATCGTTATAGTTAAATAAGTTTTGATCCATTTTCTTCTCCTATCTTTTATATTATATCAAATTAAACTAAAGCAAACATTAATACTTGATCAATCATTGAAAATAGTATATAATGGATTAAACTGTAAAAAAATGAAGGAGAAAAGATGAAAGTTCTCGAACTATTTGCTGGAGTTGGCGGTTTTCGGATAGGATTAGAAAATGCCGATAAGCAACTCTTTAAAACAAAATGGGCAAACCAATGGGAACCATCTCGTAAATCTCAAGACGCATTTGA
Organism: Streptococcus sp. 2154; assembly: GCF_013277255.1. NCBI lineage: Bacteria > Bacillati > Bacillota > Bacilli > Lactobacillales > Streptococcaceae > Streptococcus > Streptococcus sp. 2154. Next base: position 31,437 of record NZ_VMMK01000028.1, on the reverse strand, counting down.
GGTCTATGATTATCACTTCCCCAATAGCGAAAACATCAATATTAGTATCTCTGATGTAACAGACGAACAATTTTCCAAAATGGATGCCGATATGATTGTCGGTGGTTTTCCTTGCCAAGATTACTCTGTTGCGCGTAGCAAGAAAGATGAAAAAGGTATTGAAGGAAAAAAAGGAGTTTTATTTTGGGAAATCATTAGAGCAACTGAAATCATTAAACCCAAATACTTAATTCTGGAAAACGTGGATAGGCTTTTAAAAGCGCCCTCAAAACAGAGAGGACGTGATTTTGCAATCATGCTAACAGCTTTTAATAACCTTGGATATTCTGTAGAGTGGAGAGTTATTAATGCTGCTGAGTATGGAAGAAGCCAACGAAGACGTCGTGTATTCTTTTTCGTATATCGAAATGATACAGTCTTTGCCCAAAAAAATGACAATCTTTACGAAAAAAATGAAGAAATCTTTGAAGATAATAGGTATGATGACTATATTTTCAATCAAGGTCTATTTGCAAAACAATTTCCTATTAAACCTATAGCAGTTAAAAATCGTCATGTGTTTTATGAGTTACCAAATGATATAGTTGAAGTTTCAGATACTTTTACTGGTACTGTTTGGAATACAGGAATTATGAGACGTGGAAAGTACTATTCTATTGATACAGAACCTAATTACAATGGTAATCCTATCACTCTAGGAGAAATTCTTCAAGATGAGTCTGAAGTACCTGAAAAATATTTTTTAACTGATCAGTCAAAATTGGAAAAATTTCAATATCTTAGAGGACCTAAAAAAATTGAACGAACATCCTCTGACGGACATCAATACATCTATTCAGAAGGAGGAATGTCCCCTTATGATGATTTAAACCTTCCTGGACGAACAATGCTTACATCCGAAGGAACGGTTAATCGTTCTACACATTTATTATTTGTAAATAATAAATATAGATTAATTACCCCCATTGAAGCTGAACGACTTCAGGATTTCCCAGATGATTGGACAGCTAAAAAGAAATTATCTGATGGTTCTATTGTAGAGGTATCTGATAAAATGAGAATGTTTTTTATGGGAAATGCTTTGGTTACTGAGATTGTAAAAGAAATTGCTAAATTTATTAAAAAAATTGATTAATTTATCTGAAACTAAAAAAGAGGTGCGAGCCTCTTTTTTGTGTGACAAAATAAAAACATCTATCTAATCATATATGCTAGTGTCATAGTTCTGAAAATCATCTGAATCAAGAACAATTTCACAACTCTTATACTTTTCTCTTACAAGTCGTTCGGCTTCATCTGGATTTTCAGCTTCTATACTTACTAAACGTGATAAAGTTTCTGTAATTTCTACTGTATACTTTTTCAGTTTTAAATTGCTTTCCAATCATTCACTTATTAGCAATAATCTATATAGTTTTGGGCTTTCCAACCACTCTGCTAATTCATCTCCATATTCCCAGCTATATTTTTTATTCAATAAAAAAAGTTGTTTCTCATCACCAAACTCCATATTTTCAGACAACCACCTCACACAATCAGGGTCTGATAAAGTATAAACCATTACACATAAGTTTTCATAATTTCCGATACTTTCCTCTACCTTTAAATTCTATTATTTCTTTGTCTCTTAATATTTGAAGCTGTTGCCTAATCTTTTCTTGGATATGATTGTTCTTAACAAAGATATTTTTTAGGTCACTTTCAAAACGATACATATCTTCAAAGGTAAATTCTGAACCCTCTATCTTATCTATACAATTTAGAATTTCTATTGTCCAACCTCTTACTGAAAGAGAGTTCTTCCTTAAAAATAAACTTTGCTTAAATTCTTTTGTAACTTTTTCTGGATCTCTAACTTGTCCATTTTTCACAAAAAATATTCTTCCTTTAGAAAGTACTTGTGATAAATCAATGTTACAACCAATCCAACCTGCTCGTCTAGCAGTTGGCGCAAGTGGCTTCCTTTGAATAATTGATTTCGGTGTAACAAATTGCTTCGGAAGGACAAGAAAATTATTTACCTCAAAATTTTTTGTATAAGTTAAAAAAGAAATTAGGATTATTATCTACCTGCACACGCTCCATCATCGTTGCATAAGCACCATCATTGATTGTTGATGAAAAATTTCCTTTTTTGCTCTTTAGTTCAAACTCCTCACTACAATGATTACAGTAAAAATCTGCTACAGGTCTATTATTTTCAAAATGATTTAAAGGATTTTTCCCACAATTAGGGCAATAAGACTGACGATAAACCCAATCCTCCATTAAGATACGTGTCTTCTGACTATTACTTTTATAGGTTTCTACTAGTTCTAAATTAAATTGTAATTCCATTTAAAAATTCCTCACTAATATGAGAATTCACTCGATATAAGCAATTAAAATCTACTATAACTAGTATACCACATATATGTACCTATTACATTTGTATTTCATCATTCTCTTTTATATTTCCTTCTCACATATCTCATAAAATATACCCTAGTTCTTGAGCTAATTTTAAAGAAAAAGCATAAAATTGAGCTATATTCGCTGGTATGGTAATTGCCATGGCAAGTCCACCTGGTAATCCTGCAACAACAGAAGTCCCACTCGCTAATAGAACATTATCCCTAATACAGGCATTAGCCACTCGATCTAAGATTTCTTAAGATAAGAGAGACGTTGGGCCTTGTTCTAATAAGGTAGGAATGTCCTGTGAATCTAATTCTTTGGAAAACTTATCCACTAAAAACTTCGAACGATCAACCTTAACAACTGGTAGTTTTACCACTTGTTGTAATACTTGCATAGCTAAGTCTTGTTCAGCCATATAAATACCTCTTTCTCTTGTATCTTTATCTCATAATATCACACTATCTAAATTTTATAAATCTTTTTAATAATTTTTAATACTCTTCGAAAATCAAATTCAAACTACGTCAGCTTCACCTTGCCCTACTCCAGTACAGCCTGCGGCTAGTTTCCTAGTTTGCTCTTTGATTTTCATTGAGTATAAGTCTAGAAAGATTCCCCCATCATGTTTTATTGCCTTTTTCTCCACCAAAAAAGAGGGTTGCCCCTCTTCTTTAGTTCTTATCCAGATTGCGTAGCATCTCGTCAATCTTGTTTCCATACTCGATGGACTCGTCTTTGACGAAGGTCAAATCTGGGATTTTGTACAATTTCAAATTGCGACCAAGTTCACGTTTGATGGTACCAGTTGCTTTTTCAAGCCCGATTTGGACTTTTTGGATATCCGAAGCAAGGTTACTCAAAATGGTGTAATAAACCTTGGCAACAGACAAGTCACCCAGCATCTGAACATCTGTGATGGTCACACCTTGGACACGTGGATCACGGACTTTCTTTTGCAAAATCTCATTGACTTCACGCTTGATTTCCATGCCCACACGATCTGTACGGAAATGATTTGCCATGATATTCCTTTCTCTACTTTGAACCAAAAGCTAGGCCAGCAGACCTAGCTATTTTTATTAGATAGAGGAACTAGAGCCATTTGAATCTAGGAAACAAGCCTTAGATAGAACTGAAGTTCATCAAGGCGCTGTTGACGACGAGTCAAATGAGCTATCGTTTCTCTATTATCTCTTGATTTCTTCCATGACATAGGCCTCAATCACATCATCCATCTTAATATCATTGTAGCCGTCGATCATCAATCCACCTTCACGGCCGTTTGTAACTTCCTTAACGTCGTCTTTATAGTGTTTCAAGCTTGCGAGTTCACCATCATAGATAACGACACCATCACGGATAACACGGACTTTAGAGTCACGGGCAACCTTACCGTTGATAACCATAAATCCACCGATAGTTCCCACTTTAGACACCTTGAAGGTTTCACGGATAACCGCTTCACCAATAACTTTTTCTTCAAATTCTGGATCAAGCATCCCTTTCATAGCTTCTTCCATCTCTTCGATAACCTTGTAGATAATGCTGTGAAGACGGATTTCCACATCGTCAGCTTCTGCCTGTTGACGAGCTTGTGGTGTAGGGCGTACGTTGAAACCAACGATAAAGGCATTTGAAGCTTCGGCAAGGGTCACGTCTGATTCGTTGATAGCACCGACCGCTGAGTGGACGATGGTCACTTTGACACCTTCCACATCGATTTTCTGAAGTGATGCAGAAAGGGCTTCAACTGAACCTTGTACGTCAGCCTTAATGATAACGTTAACAGACTTGAGTTCACCAGCTTTAAGGGTATCAAAGAGGTTTTCAAGGCTAACACGTTGGGTAGCTTGACGTTGTTTCATGAGGGCACGTTTGGCACGCTCTTCACCTGCTGCACGCGCAGATTTTTCATCTTCGTAGACAGCAAAGTGGTCACCCGCCATTGGCGCTTCGTTCAAACCTGTGATTGAAACTGGCGTTGATGGACCTGCTACCTTAACACGACGACCAAGGTCATTGGTCATAGCACGGACACGACCGAAGGTATTTCCGACAACGATTGGGTCTTGAACATTCAAGGTACCTTGTTGAACAAGAAGGGTTGCGACCGCACCTTTTCCTTTATCCAAGCGCGCTTCGATAACTGTACCGATAGCACGCACTGTTGGGTCTGCCTTGAGTTCTTGAATTTCAGCTACAAGAAGGACTGTTTCCAACAATTCTTCGATGTTTTGGTTGAATTTAGCTGAGATTTCAACAAATTCAGAATCTCCACCCCAAGCAGTTGACATAACTCCATGCTCTGCCAATTCACCGATAACGCGTTCTGGGTTAGCACCTGGTTTATCAATCTTGTTGATAGCTACGATGATTGGAACATTGGCCGCTTTTGAGTGGTTGATGGCTTCGATAGTCTGAGGCATAACCCCGTCATCTGCCGCTACGACCAAAATCGTAATATCGGTAACAGAAGCACCACGCGCACGCATAGATGTAAAGGCCGCGTGTCCCGGTGTATCAAGGAAAGTAATCTTCTTGCCATTTTCCACGATTTGGTAGGCACCGATATGCTGAGTGATACCACCTGCTTCACCTGTCGCAACACGAGAATTACGAAGGGTATCTAGGAGTGTTGTTTTACCGTGGTCAACGTGTCCCATGATAGTTACAACTGGTGGACGCTCAACCAATTCATTTTCATTGAGATAACCATCTTCGACAAAGAAACGTTCGATGTCAGCATTATCCACTTCAACCTTTTGTTTGGCTTCGATACCGTAATCCACCATGAGGAGTTCGATGGTTTCCCCATCCAAGGATTGGTTTTGTGTGGCCATGACACCCATCATAAAGAGTTTCTTAACGATTTCAGCTGGTTCACGTTTGATACGTTTTGCGATTTCCGCAACGGTCATACCATCTGTATACTCAAATTCTGTTGGCAATTCATGGAATTTACGCTCTGTAACAGGTTTTGGAGTCTGATTACGGTTGTTCTTGTTATTGCCTTTTTTGTTCTTTTTGTTGTTATTCCAGTTACTATTCTTTTGATTTCTCACTTGATTTTGACTACTTCGATTCTTTTGTTGTTTTCTAGGACCATCTTCTTCGTGATCATAATCGTCACGATTTTTGTCTGGTCGAGCTTGTTTCTTACGACGTGTATCCACTGGCGCTTCTTTAGCTACAGGAGCAAGTTCAACCACTGCTTGAACTTGCTGTTCTTGTTGCGCTTGTTCAGCTAACTTAGCCGCTTCTTCAAAGATTTCCTCTGGTTCCTTGCGTTTGTTAGCTTGAGCCAAGGCTTCTTTAGCAGCCTGATACTGCTTGAAACGTTCCTCACTTGAACGTGCATATTCAGCATTTTGCTCTGCTTTTAGGGCTGCTGCACGGGCTTTAAAGTCAACACGTGGAGCCGCTTGATTTGGACGTTTATCCTCTTGTTGACGGCGTTCATTTCCTCGATTTTGCTGACCTTGCTGTTTCTTAGCTTGATCATTAAAGCGACGATTATCGCGGTTGCCTTGACCTTGTTTTCCACCATTGCGACCGTCGTTTTTCTGACGGTTTCCGTTTTGTTGTTGGTCACGGTTATTGCCCTTATTTTGCTTGCGTCGTTCTGCCTGTTCTTTGGCACGAGCTTCACGCTCAGCCTTGAAATTACGACTTTGCGGTTTAGCTGCTACTTTTTCTGTTTTCGGAGCGACTGGCTCAGCAGGTTTTGCCTCTTCCTTAGCTACAGCTGGTTTAGCTGGCTCAGATTTTTCGGCTTTCTTTTCTGCACTTACTTTTGGTGCTGCAGGTTTTGCTTCTACTTTCGGAGCAGCTGCAGGCTTAAAGCTGGCAGCAATTTTTGCAGCGACAGCTTCTTCCACACTTGATGAGTGGCTTTTCACATCCAAGCCCAACTCTTTTGCACGCGCTACAACTTCTTTACTTTCTTTTCCAAGTTCTTTTGCGATTTCGTACAATCTTTTCTTAGACAAATCATGTCCTCCTCTTCTATTCCATAAGAGACCTCATTTTCTTTGTAAATCCAGCATCTGTTACAGCCAAAACCTTTCTCGATTTCCCGACTGCTATGCTTAATTCCAGTGTTGAAAACACGGTTACAATTTCCACTTGATAATAATGACTTTTATCTTGAATCTTCTTGGTCAGATTGGGTCCAGCATCATGAGCTAGAAAGACCAACTTGGCCTTGCCGTCTTGAATGGCCTTGACCACCAATTCTTCACCCGATATAATCCGCCCTGCTCGCTGAGCAAGTCCCAAGAGATTACTTATCTTTTGCTTATTCAAGTCCTAACTCTCTTCTTTTCACTTTGTGATCCACATAAGCGATCAACTCGTCATAAAAGCTTTCTTCCACTTCCATGCTAAAGCTGCGGTTAAAGACCTTCTTCTTTTTCGCCTCTAGGGCTTCTGCATTGTCTAGTTTGATATAAGCGCCGCGGCCATTGGCCTTGCCCGTAGGATCAATAAAGACTTGTCCTTCCTTGTTCTTGACAATGCGGAGCAAATCACGCTTATCAATCACTTCGTTAGACACAACAGACTTGCGCAAAGGGATTTTTCTTGTTTTCATCTTTCCCTCCTCTAGCAGCTTTTATTCTTCTACAGTATCGTTTTCTACTTCCAACTCTACTGAAGCAGCGTCTTCCATGGCTTCAAATTCGCTAGCAGACTTGATATCGATACGGTAACCAGTCAAGTGAGCCGCCAAGCGCACGTTTTGTCCACGACGACCAATGGCAAGAGAAAGCTTGTTATCTGGAACAACCACCAAGGCACGTTTGCTGTCGTTTTCATCAAAGATAACTTGGTCAACCTCAGCAGGAGCGATGGCATTGTAGATAAATTCAGCTGGATCTGCTACCCACTCGATAACATCGATATTTTCTTCGATTGGTACCATGCGGTCATTTTTAGCATCGTAACGAGCTGGGTGGAATTTGCTAGTAATCTTCTTGATATTAGCACCACCACGTCCAACGATTGTACCGATAGCATCCACGTTTGGATTGTGGCTACGAACAGCAACCTTCGTACGGTCACCTGCTTCACGAGCCACGCTCATGATTTCAACAGTTCCATCATAAACTTCTGGAATTTCTTGCTCCATCAAACGTTTGATCATTTCTGGATGGCTACGGCTAACAAAGACGTTCACACCACGAGGGTTGTCTTCAACCTTGTAAACATAAACTTCGATACGATCATGAGAAGCAAAAACTTCTCCAGGAATTTGGTCTTGTTTTGACAATTGGGCTTCGATGCTACCAAGGTTGACATAGATAAAGCGGTTGTCAAAGCGTTCTACTGTACCAGACATGATTTCTTGCTCATGTTCTTTGTAAGTATTGTAAGTGATGGCACGTGTTTGCTTGCGCATTTTTTCCATGATGGTTTGTTTGGCAGATTGGGCTGCTACACGACCAAACTCAGCTGGTGCTTCTTCAAACTTGATTTTGTCTCCAAGTTCATAAGCTGAATTAATGGCAAGAGCATCTTTCAAGCTGATTTCCAAACGGCTATCAAATACTTCATCAACAACTTCACGGACAGTATAAACTGTAAAGTCACCTGTTTTTTCGTTGAAGTCAATAGCTACGCTGTCTGACTGACCATAGCGTCTGCGATAAGCGGAACGAAGCGACTCTACTACTGCGTCGATGATGTCTTCTTTTTTGATTCCCTTGTCTTCTTCCAAAATGCGGAAGGCCTCTAGCATTTCTTTACTCATGTTTTCTTCACTTTTGAATCCTCAAAAGCTATCCTTTCTTTTTCTATAATTTAACTGCTAAACGTGCTTTTGATACTAAACTGTATGGAATTTGGACGGTTTTCTTACGCGTCTTGTCCATATATTCCATAGTCAACTCGTCCTCTTCGAAGGCCAACAAGGTTCCTTCAAAGACCTTTTGCTTATCGATGGCTTGGTAGAGCCCGACATGGATGTATTCCCCAACTGCTCCAGCAACGGCATCCTTGGTTTTTAAAGGACGTTCCAAACCTGGACTGGTGATTTCTAGGAAATATTGTTCTGGGAAGGGATCTGGCTTGATGGTATCTAGGACAGGACTGATCATTTCTGTCAAGTCTGCCGTGTCGTTCAAGGTAATTCCTTCAGGTTTATCTACAAAAATACTGAGAATCATGTCACTGCCAATCTTTCCATACTCGATATCCACGAGCTCGAAAGGAGCTTCTATGACAGGTTCTACAACTTCTCTGACTAATTCTACGATTGTTGCGATTGCGTCCACCTCCTCATAAGCAAGAGGCGAAGATATTTCCCCGCCTCACTTTTCATATTCTTACTCTTAGTATATCACATTTGCTAACTTATGTAAAGCAAAAGCACTTATACAGCCTGATTTCAGGCTATTTCTTAAAATTCTACCTCAACTCGGTAGATAACTTGCCCCTTGTTGGAGAATTTTTGCTCGTATTCTGTCATGACATTGCCTTCAAAATCACTGGCATGCAAATCTAACCAGACACCATTGAGTTTCATGCCATATTGAGAAAAGCTCACTAAACTGTACTCAAACAAGCCACGGTTATCCGTCTTGAAATGAATTTCTCCATTTTCAGGCAAGATACGTTTGAAGGTATCCAAGAAGGTCTTGTAGGTCAAACGACGCTTTTCATGGCGTTTTTTCGGCCATGGATCTGAAAAGTTCAGATACAAGCGATCAATCTCACCGTCTTCAAAGTAGTCAGTTAAGTCAGAACCATCTACCCACAAGAGCTTGATGTTAGGCACTCCAACTTCAAGCACCTTGTCCAAAGCGTAGCTCAAAACAGACTTTTGAATATCAATCCCGATATAGTTGATGTCAGGGTTTTGCTTGGCCATACCTGAAACAAAGGCACCCTTTCCACTTCCAACTTCCACATGAATGGGATTATCATTGCCAAACAAGTCCCGCCATTTTGCCTTGGCTTCCAAGGGATTGAGGACCACATACTGGGGATTTGCCTCTAGTAATTCTGTCGCCCCTTTACGATTTCTAACTCTCATCTTCTCTTTCCATACTTGTCTCGGAAGTGACGCAAGCCATGAATCTCCCGATTGACATTTTCTAAATCTTGGTTCATATAATACTTGGAAATCTGGCTCAAATAAGACAATTGACCATACCAATACAATTTACTTAATACCGTTTGATTGTACTTATAGCCGTAGTAGGTCAACCATTCCTTCCACTGATGTTCTGGAATATAATGGCAGAGCATATGGGCCACATCAAACATGCGGTCGGTCAAACGAACCGAATCCCAATCCACCAAATAAATCAAGCCACTGTCTATCTCAATCCAATTACTATGTCGTACATCTCCATGGACAATGGTCGCATGGTCCTCTCTAAATCCTGGAATAGTCTGACGTAAATCAGCCATCACTTCACTGATAAAATGATTTTTACGCAAGGCATCTGGAGCCGTCTCCTGCCAAGACTGTAGTAAATCTACAGGTGTTTCCATGGCATAGCCCAAACGACTCAATTGTGTCATCAACGGACGTGAGCGATGAAGACGGGTTAAAATATTGACGATTTGTTTACGATTCATATCATAGGGGGTCAATATCTTGCCTGTCAACCATTCTTGAGCACACATATCACGTCCATCTGCCAAACGGCGACTCCATAATAATTGTGGAGCAATTTGTTCTCTAGCTAGACCAGGTAGGATTGGAGACGTGTTCATTTTTACAAAGATACGCTTCCCATCAGGATAGCTACCCATATAAGCCTTGCCACTTTTCCCAGGTATGGGAGTCAGTGTTAGCTCATTATCACCCAAATCCATTTTTTTCCTCCGTATAAAGTTTCCTTACTATTCTACTAGTTTTTGGCCTATTCGTCAACCGCTCCACACCTGATTCTCAAAGAAAAGCATCTGGATTGGCTTGGGCTATCATTCTAGAAATAAAAAGGCAAGCACCGTCTTCTGCTTACCTTTTCATAATTTTTATAAATAATATAAGAGTGGCCAACTGTTGTAAAACATGTGGACAAGAGTAGAAACCCATAAGTTTTGGCTCTTTTTATAAGCAAAACCCAGGAACAAACCCCCAAGTAGATAAAAAATAAACGAAGGGACATTAGAAGGTTCATGCATGAAAGAAAAGAGAGAGGAAGTTAGCACAAGCCCTAACCAAGAATTGTCAAAAAACGCACCTTGAAGAAGTCCTCTGAAAATGAGTTCCTCCTGGATGGGGCCAAAAACTGAGGAAGTCAAAATCAAAGACAGGGAAATTCCTCTGCTGACTTCCGCCAAGTGTTGAACTCCTGCGCCAGAAGAAACAGCAAAGAAATGAATATAAACCAGCGTCTCAAGCACACTTAGAAGAAAGATTGCAATGAAAAGCAAAAGTTCTTTCTTGTTTAACATCCCAAAAGAAATCATTTCAAACTTTCTAGCATAAGCAACACTCAGCGAGGTTACTAGAAGACTTACAAGAATCAATGCAAATTCATTTTGAAAAAAGTCCCCATGGTTAATCGTATAAGGAACTGTAATGACGATTAGTAGTACTAAAAATCCAAAGCACAAGGCATGAAATTTATCAAAAAACTCCATAAAATTATCCTCCTCACCAAACAGACTTCCTACGCGTCATCCTTTAGCTCTAGTCTTTCCAAAACAAACCATTTTAGTAGCCAAAATCCGACCACATAACTAGCCCCTAAGAAGATAGCCATTAAAGATAGCATGGGATTCAGGAAATAAAAGACCACAACAGATACAAAGGTTAGCACAAAAACATTAAAGGCAATGGTGTCAGAAGCCAAGACTAGAATATAAGGTGTCAACCAATCTAAGGTTTTTGAATCTAGGAAAAATAAGTGTTTATACATGATAACCTCCTCTATGGCTGAAAAGCAAGCCTTTTGGTTTTTCTACCCCAAGACCCTATGTAGAAAAGTGAGCAAAAATGGTAATGTTGCGAAAATATTATTGATTACATGCACCGCATAGGAAGGATAAATGCTCTTGGTATGGCGGGTCAAACTAGCAAAGATGATGCCAGATGTTGCAAAGATGAAGATATCTAACAAACTAGGCAGGCTTGAAAAATGAGGAAGAGCAAATAAAATTGACGGAAGAAGCAAATCAAGGCCAAATCTCGAATGCTTAAAAAAGGCGTGTTGCAGTAATCCTCTATAGATTAGCTCTTCCATAAGTGGAGTCAGGAAGAACAAAGTTATATAGATACCTAGCTCAGCAAAGTTGGTCCCACTATAACCGATCAATACAGCCCAACCTTCAGCAGTTGACTGAACATGTTTAGCTGTCTGAACGTTAAAAGAGATCTGGAGCACTACCACTAATACTGTCAAAATCGAATACCAAAGCCATTTTTTTCTTGGAATGTGAAAGAGATAGCCGTGCCCTGTCTTAACCAGAATCCAAATCATGACCCCACTAAATAGCAGACTCAAGAGATTTTGAATCCAGACGAAATTGCCAATCTGGGAAGAAAATTGCCAATAATTTTGAACAATAAGCGTCATCTGAGAAAGACCAAATACGAAAAATAAGTAAGAGAAAACTGCACTTATTTTGAATAGAAGTTGATACTTTTTCATAGAAATCCTCCCCACTATGACCTCCCCTTGTCAGGCTCTACTGCTGTAAGATTAAGAAGACAGCTTGTTCTTTTTAAGGCTAACCTGACTACTAGATAATAGATACATTAAGGCATTAAAGACAATGAAAATATGTCCATAGAATAAAATCAATCTCGCATCCAAACCAAGATACAGTTTGACCATCAAAAAGATGAGCCAAAGAATTTGAAACCATAGCGTTTTTCCAAAAATAAATTTAAAGCGGTTTTGAATGTCTGCTTCCTTAATCTTTACCGCCAACCCTTTATTGGCAAGAAGGAAAATTCCTGCTTCAAATAATCCACTGTAGAGAACAATCCAACCTATCGATACATTAGAGATTTGTAAAAATGTCCCTAAAAGAATATCCAACATACTACTCAAGAAAATAACAAGAAATAATCTGTATTTCATATTAAATACCTCCATTCATTTATTTCACTAACAATTTAATAGAGCCTTCTACTCAAATATCCTGTCAGAAAAGAATAGAAAGCTACTTTTAATACTTCAAGCCCCAAATGAGCAGAAGCGTGATAAACAAGTAGAGAATACACCTATATAAGCGATTAGTTGTTGATAGAATTCTGTTTCTGAAATACCTCTATACAAACAAATAATAGACATAAAACCTGTCAAGCCGATGAACATGAGTTGATTGGTTCTAGGACTAACCAAATCATCATTTACGTATATTTAAGAGCATCTCTTTTATGTTAGTGTATATTAACACTAAAAAACAAGTTAGGCCAATAATATTTAAAATGAACAATAACGGGGTTAAGTCTCTAAAAAAATTATCCACTGACTCTACAAGAAATACTATACATATTATAGTCGAAACTATCTTTTTCTTATCCATAATTATTTACTCCTTTCCTAACAAATCCAACTTATCAATCAAGAGCGATTTTTAACAGAATGTAGCAGCACCTGTTGTAACTTTGACAATTTCAGTATAGCACTATTTGTTAAAGTTTTTCATCCAAATCTTGAATTGTCATCGAGACATCTTGAATTGCAAAAACTTCATTAGCCTCTACTTTTTATAATACTTCAAGCCCCAAATAAGCAGAAGCATGATAATCAAGCAGAGAATAGCACCAATGTAGGCAATTAGTTGCTGATAGGATTCTCCTGCTGTGATACCTCTATACAAACAGATAATAGACATAAAGCCTGTCAAGCCGATGAACATGAGTTGATTGGTTCTAGGACTAACCAAATCATCATCTTCAAACTCTCTTATCCTCATCTCCCTAGTGAGGTAAACAGTAACCAAAATCGAAGCCAAGTTAATAACCACTAAAAGAAATTGGAAAACCAAGGAAAAATTTAAAAACTGACGAGATAGAAATAGATAAGTAGAGACAAGCAAGGGCAACTGACCTAAGAACAATCTCGCAAGGAAGATGTTCCGTTTTTTAGCAAGAAAAGTTTTCATTTCTTTGCTCCTTTCTTTTTAGTTAAAGCAAGATAAATCATAACCGCAATCATATAGGCTATAGTATAAAATAGCTGATACCAAGCACTCTCCCTAAGCGGATATAGAAAGATGGACATGATTAGATACAAGATGAAAATGACAAGTATTTTTTTCTTCATAAGATTTCCTCCTAAATGTTTGTTGAGCTAGAACCTTTACACTATTAGTATAGCACTTATTTTGACCTTGGATCACTCAAATCACGAATGGTCATCAAAACATCTTGAATTGTAAAAAATTTAAAAAGCAAGCATGAAAAACATACTTTCCTCTTTATATTGTATTGATACCAACTTGTTTGTAGACTTTTCATCCTGCTATCACATATCATTTTGACAGGCGAAACAAAATTAAAGAAACTCCCCTGTAAATTAATACTCTTCGAAAATCAAATTCAAACTACGTCAGCTTCACCTTGCCCTACTCCAGTACAGCCTGCGGCTAGTTTCCTAGTTTGCTCTTTGATTTTCATTGAGTATAAGCTAGCAAATACAGGGGAGAAATTTATTTTTTAGGGGGTACTATCTGTATCCTTTTTGGGAGATTTTGAAAATATTTTTCTAATTAAATCATCCATATAAGGACCAAATATACCAACTACTAAACCAATAATAAAACTTTTAAAATCCATAATTACCTCCAAGTACACAAGCTCAAGTCTTTAAGCAACCATAATAGCCAATTGTAACATTGTTTTTGCATTCACGAGGAATACCTCTTTTTACTTTCGTCCTATTACAACCTTAATAAGGTTAGTATACTACTATTTTTTAAAATTTGCCATCCAAATCATAAATGGTCATCAAAACATCTTGAATTGTAAAAAATTTAAAAAGCAAGCACAGAAACCATGCTTGCCTTATGAAAACTTGATAACATAAAGATCCAAAATCGAAAGCTACTCACTCTTACTTCCGTCTGTTCTCATATATTCTCATGATTGCAACAAGAATAGCAGCTGTCCCACTTGCCAAAGCGATAAGGGTAATGATAATGTTGAGGATTTCAGGCGTACTCCCTATTCTGTTGATAAGACGGAGTAGGGATATAACTGTCAACTGAATCAGGAGTATTGATTCTACTCTTATCAATGAAGTCAGTTGGTTTTCAACTGCATATAAAAAGGCTGGTAGCAAAACACAGGCTATAGCAATCACAAACAGATTGCTCCCTGTTTCTTCTCCCTTGTTCACTACAAATAGCATGAGAAGATTCGATGCTATAATCAACGTAGAACAGATGATAAAAAAGGATTTCTTATTCATATAGGATACCTCATAAACTATAGTATTTTAATCGATGACTGCAGACAGTACTTCTTTCCACAAATCTTCTAATCATCAACCGACATCGAGTGAATCGTTAAAACCTGACGAAAGACTTGATTTTGACAGGTGGTATTTAAACTAGTATTAGGATAAGTTTCCACAAGCTTCATAACGGTATAGAGACCAACTCCTCTCTCCTCTCCTTTAGAGCTTGCTCCAAAGGAGAAGATTTCAGAAATATCTATTCTCTCTTCTTTGATGGAATTTTCGATGATGAAGGTCTCCTGTGCTCCATTTTTTAAAAAGGCGATTGAAACGTGAGGTTGACCAACCTCTACACTGGCTTCAATAGCATTGTCACAAAGGATAGACACAATGGTTAGAAAATCAAGTAGTCTCATCCCCTCGACCTGAATCTCCTCAGGAACTTCGACATTAAAGACAATATCCTTTTCTCTAGCTTTTATAAATTTTCCTGCTAGAAGACTTTTGAGGCCTTTATCACGAATATTCACCAATCGGCCCAGATCATATTTATTGTCCTGCAATTTCTGACTAGAATCCTTTAAGACCGAGTCGTAGACCTCTTTTATCTGCTCCATATCCTCCTCTTCAATACCCAGACGTAAACTGGTCAAGAGGTTGGTGTAGTCATGACGAAAACTCCGTACTTCCTTGTAAAGTTCCTCTATATGCCGACTATAGCGTTCCATATCTCTGTAGCGCAAGGCCTGCTCTTGGTTCAGTTTTTCCTGAAGTTTTTCCTTCAAATATGTATCTAGCTTCTTGACAATTCCCATAAAAAAGAGGAGGTAAAACACTAGAATCAAATGGCGAACAATCTTTGATTGGATAACTTGTTCATATTCAAAGAAAGACAAAGTTTCCATGACTAGAAAGTAAGCCCCCATTATCCAGTTAATCGTAGTCAGAGATTTTTGAAAATCTTTATCTAGACTCTCCCTTCTCAAGCTAGTGAAATCATAGTCCAACCATTTCAAAAAGACTAATACTATGGAGCAAACGAATAGCATAATCAACAAAAAGACAGGATTTCCATCTCCATCTACAATCCCTTTCCCAAAAAACGGAAACACAAAATAGGAGACACTTCTGTAAAAGATATCCATCAATACAATTGGAAAGAGACCATAAAAGAAAAGGAGTCTTTTAGAAAGTCCTCTTAACAATAAGAAAGACAAGCTGAGGCCGAACAAGGGTTCTATAAAGTATGACAGATAGTCAGTCAAGACTAAATAATTAAAAGTTGTAACAATTGCTGCTAGAAGAAATTTTAGAAGAAAGGCCTTAAAAATTCTATCGAAAGTGAGACTAATTCCATCTACCTTAAAGAACATGATAATTTCTAGCCCAATAATAACTAGTGTATACAATATAATCCAAATATTATACATAAGCTCTCCTAACTCAATGTAAGTTATTGATGGCCTCAGACACTTCTCTGACCTTATAACGCGCAATCATACAGCTTCCTCCATTGGGAAAGAAAAGGAGTTTTTCTTTCTTATCCAAACGAACCACATTGGCTGGATTGATGAGAAAAGAGCGATGGCACTGCAAGAGACGGGGTTCCTGCTTGAAAACCTCCTCTAAACTCGCTGTAAATTCCAGCCTATCTGTCTTGGTATAGAGAATAACACGATGGGCTCTGGGCGACGTTTCGAGATAGTAGACCTCTTTAAAAGGATACTGGAATTGAGCAAATTTTGATTTAAAATAAAAGCAATCTTCCGCCAGACTTTTACTATCTTGACTATTGGCATAGAGGAGGGCTGTCTCAATCCGAGATTCAAATTCCTCTGCCGACAAGGCCTTGTCAATGTAGTCCAAAGCAGACACTTGGTAGCGAAAAGACAGGGGCATAAACTCTGAGTGAGTCGTCACAAAGACAATCAGGGCATAAGGATCCCGATCCCGAATCTTTCTAGCCACTTCCAGACCCTTCATCTCCTCATTTCGAATCTCAATGTCCAAAAAGAATAGCTGATGGGCTCCCTTCTCATGCACCTCTGCCAGCAGTTGAGCTGGCTTACCAAAAACTTCAAAAGAACTCGGAGTGATATGATGTTCCTTCAAAAGTTTCTCAATCGTCGTTTCAATTCTAGTCTGTTGGGAAAAATCATCTTCTAAAACAAATATTCTCATCTTCTTACTCTCCTTCTTTCGATTTCTTCCTAAAAAGAGAATAGCAAAAATACTATGATACAAGCCCACCAAATCCTAAACAGGCCTTCAACACTCCTGAAGGGTAGCTTGTCCCTCAAATAAGCATGATAATCTTACCACTATTTTATCATAAAATCTTAACAGGACCATTCAGGAAATTTCAAGGGCAATTAAAGATTTGATGGTGAAAAAGGAGATAAAAGTGATAAACTGACAGTATCAAAACACAGTTGCTAGAATCAAAACTGGCACCCAGATTAAAGGAGGAATTCTCATGACAGATACAGACCCTATCAAAAGAGCTCAGACTTTGATTACTGACTTAAACAAAGCCTATCAAGCATGCAAACGGGCAACCGCTGACGACGTCCGCTTTCAGGAGCAACTAAACTCTATTCTTGGCTTTCTAGCGAAAGCTGAGACAGTGGATAATCGAGTCTTGATTGAACTGGAAAAATTTTACCAGACTTCCAGTCTTCTCATGGGACTCAGCGCCCTCGATCCAGATGCTCCAACTCGCGCCGCTTGGCGGGCCTATGACCGCTTCCACTTTGACCAAGTCAAGACCAAGTTGAGTCTCTACGGACCAACCATTATCCTGTAGAAAATAAAAGAAGTTGAGACAAACTGAACTCAACTTCTTTTTAGTGTCATATAGGCAATGTTAGTCCTGCATCTGACGTTTTACCTGATAAGGTAGGTACAAGACTAGTAAAACCAAACCAGCTCCCAGTAAGGCTAGAAGGGCTAGTTTTTCTTGGAAGGTAATCAACCCAACAACTAATTCCACTACTAAGACCAAACTGGTCAATCCTCTGACCACTGCCTGCAAGCCTTTTTCCTTTTGCCCCTTGTCCAGCGGAAAGAGTTGGGTCAAATACTGGTAGTCAAAGGCATGATAGAGGGCCAGCAACTGGAAGAGCAAGAGGTAGTTAAAGAGAACTACCACTGCTGTCGCAATCCAAGCTTGCTCAATAAAAACCTGCGCCAGCAAGGAAAGTAAGAGCAAACGGAGACTGAGCGCAAAGAGGTCTCCATTTCGCAGATAAGAACGCAGATAGAGATTTTGCCAAATCTTTCCAGGCACCTTCTGAACAACCTTTAGGATAAAGTCCAGATAGGCACTACGCTTGACGCTGTTTGAAATTCCCTTGACCTGGGTAAAGAGGGCAAAGAAACGAAGCAAGACTTGCTTACGCTTGCTTTCTTGGGAAATGACATAGTCCCAGTCCAGTCCAGTTTCCGTGAAAAATTTGCTGGCCTTTTGACGAAAGAGGAAATATTTACCTAACCCAAACAAAAGCACATAGACCAGAAAAACTGGTAAGCCATAACCCATGGCTAAAAATAAGGGCGCAAATAACAGCAAGAAAAGGGTCTGGACAAAGAGCCAAAAGACTAGGGAAATGCCAGTTTGACGCTTGAGATGGAGTTTGATTTCCTCTTCTCCGACTAAGAGAAAGAGCTTGTCTGGAGCCTCCATATAGGTGGCAATTCCACCCCAAAGCAACAGTAAAACAGAGGTAATTCCTACAAACAAAAGGATAGGCCAATGATTTTCAGGAAAATCTTGCAAGAGTTGACTGTACTGGTAGGCTAAAAAGCCCAGCAGAACAAGCAGGAACAAGACAAAGTGGTCATTGAGAACATAGCGCAGATAACCGACACACTCCTTACGAAAAGCCTGCTTTCTTTTTAAAAACAAGTCTTTCATAGCTCCTCCTCTTTGGTCAGAGCCAAGTAAATATCATTCAAACTAGCCTCAGGCATGTTAAAGGCTTCGCGCAGTTGCAGGAGATTTCCCTTGGCACGCACCTCTCCCTTATGAAGAATAACAAAGGCATCACACATCTTCTCCGCCGAATCTAATACGTGAGTACTCATGAGAATGGACTTGCCCTTTTGCTTTTCCACTTCCAAAAGCTGAATCAAGTCCGCAATCGCCAACGGATCGAGACCAAGGAAAGGCTCATCCACGATAAAAAGACTCGGATCCACCACAAAAGCACAAATAATCATGACTTTCTGCTTCATCCCTTTTGAAAAATGAACAGGGAACCAATCTAATTTCTGATCCAGACGGAACATTTTTAACAAAGGTTCTACTCGCTCAAAAGCCACCTTTTGCTCAATACTATAAGCCATAGCAACCGTTTCGATATGCTCTCTGAGGGTCAATTCCTCATACAAGCTAGGTGTCTCAGGAATGTAGCCAATTTGCTTGCGGTAACTTGTCGCATCTTCTTGCAGGGTCAAGCCGTTGATATTGATGGAGCCACTATAAGGTGTCAACAGACCGATAATCTCATTAATAGTCGTCGATTTCCCAGCACCATTGAGACCAATCAAACCGACCAGCTGCCCGCTTTCAACAGTAAAGGACACATCTTTCAAGACAGGGACATGAACATAGCCACCTGTCAGGTTTTTAATTTCTAACATATTTTCTCCAAATCTGGTATAATGTAGCTATATTATATCAAAATTCAATACAGTAGAGGTAGATTTTATGTCAGATTGCATTTTTTGTAAAATCATCGCAGGGGAAATTCCTGCTTCAAAAGTATATGAAGATGAGCAGGTTCTTGCCTTTCTTGATATCTCTCAGGTGACACCAGGCCACACCTTGGTCGTACCCAAAGAACACTATCGCAATCTTTTGGAAATGGACGCTACTAGCGCCAGCCAACTCTTTGCCCAAGTGCCAAAAGTGGCTCAAAAAGTCATGAAAGCTACCAAAGCTGCTGGTATGAATATCATTGCCAACTGTGAAGAAATCGCTGGTCAAACAGTCTTTCATACTCACGTTCACCTCGTGCCTCGCTACAGTGCAGACGATGACCTCAAGATTGATTTTATCGCCCACGAACCAGACTTTGACAAACTCGCTCAAGTCGCTGAAACCATCAAAAACGCCTAAGGAGTTGCTATGAAATTATCCAATCTACTGCTATTTGCAGGAGCTGCAGCCGGAAGTTATCTGGTCACAAAAAATCGCCAAACCATCACAGATGAAATCTTGAATACAACTGACCGCGTTCAAGCTATCAAGGACGATGTAGATATTATCCAAAATAGCCTGCAAATCATCGACCAACAAAAAGAACTCATCAAGGAATATCAAGAAGACCTGACTTACAAGTTTAAAGTCTTGGAAAAGGATATCCAGACTAGACTAGCTGTCATCAAAGAAACACAGGAAATCGAAGATAAGTAAAAAGAGCTGAGTGGCTCTTTTTAAAAGGTAAACAAGTCATATCCCATCAACTATACATCATAATTTAGGCAACTCATTCATCGTTGCACCACTAAATCGAAGACTTTCCGCCGTACTGAAAACGATTCTGGGATAAAGGTCTAACCTTAAATATAAAAAGCGAACAAAACGAGTTATCTGACACTCAGAATTCTGTCTTGTTCGCTTTTTTATCTAATCTATCGGTTTTTAAAATTTATAATAAAGAATTCCTAAAATCAAAATCTTTTTGTCTCAGACTCGTCCGGAAACTTTGAGACCTAGGCTCAAAGTTTAGGTATGTAACTTCGAAGAAGGTCGCTACCATCCGTCATTACTTAAGGAAAGTCTTAAAAAATCTATAAACAAAAAGAGCCCGACGGCTCTTTTTGCTTTATTCTCCTTCAAAGGCATCTTTAATATGGTCAAAGAAGCCCTTTTTCTTTGGATTGACTTTCAAATCGCCTGCAGCTGCGAATTCTTTCAAAGCTGCTTTTTGGCGGTCGTTCAAGCCTGTCGGTGTTACGACATTAACAGTAACGTATTGGTCACCAACTGCACCGCCACGAAGGCTCGGAGCTCCTTTGCCATGTAGGCGGAATTTCTTACCAGTCTGAGTTCCCTCTGGGATAACTAATTCAACATCACCGTGAACCGTTGGGATATCAACTGTATCACCAAGAGCTGCTTGGACAAAGTTGAGGTTGAGATTGTAGAAGATAGTGGTTCCTTCACGTTCAAACTTGTCGCTGGCTTCCACAGAAACCACTACATACAAGTCACCATAAGATCCACCGTTAAATCCAGCTTCACCTTGACCAGCTAGGCGAATTTGTTGACCAGTTTCCACACCAGCAGGGATTTTTACATGTACACTATGGGCTTGTTTTTCATGACCTGTTCCGTGACATGTTGTACATGGATCTTTGATTTCTTTTCCGCGACCGTGACAGACATCACAGGTTACTTGGCGACGCATCATACCAAGCGGAGTCTGCGTATCGACATTAATGACACCAGCGCCATGACAGCGTCCACAAGTGACTGGACTGGTTCCTGGCTTAGCACCTGAGCCATTACATGTACGACAGCTTGCTTCACGGTTGTATTTAACTTCTTTTTCAGCTCCAAAAATAGCTTCTTCAAAGGTCAAGTTCACACGATACTGGAGGTCATCCCCTTGGCGAGGAGCATTTGGATTGCGTGAAGCACCGCCTCCGCCGAAGAAACTTGAGAAAATGTCCTCAAAACCACCGAAGCCACCTGCCCCATTGAAACCGCCAGCTCCACCACCGAAGCCTCCAAATCCACCATTGGCGCCTGCAGCACCATATTGGTCATAGGCAGCACGTTTTTGGTCGTCACTCAAAGTCTCATAGGCTTCCTGAACTTCCTTGTACTTTTCCTCAGCACCAAGCTCCTTGTTGATATCTGGGTGATATTTTTTGGAAAGCTTACGATAAGCCTTTTTGATTTCGTCTGCCGAAGCGTTTTTGGACACCCCCAGACGATCATAAAATTCAGTATTGTTCATACAAGATACCAAGACCGTAAAATTCGACTGAAAAATAGGAAATCTGACGCTGGAGCGATGCTCCTAGACAGATTTATCTTTTTTCCGAGAATTTAGGTCGGGTTCAATTCCTTTCTTTATATATTGACAAGACAAACCCCAAACAAATGAGATTCCGTCCCTTTTTATCGAAAAACAGAGGCTGGGTTGCAACCTCTGCAAATAAGTAAATTAACTTTATTTTGATTTTAAATATCCTATAAGTACAGAAATATTTATATATTTTTGTCTCTTCTTAGTATTTGCTATAAAATTCCAATAGATTAGAAGGAATACACCGACAACCCAAATCATGCCCATTATAAACGATATTATAAATTCTGGTTTTTGTATTGTTACTGATACTAGTGATGATACTAGTGATGATACTAACGCTGACAACAATACTGAAGTAACAAAATTCCTTACCGCTTCATCATTTTTGACACAACTATCATGTTCAGCTAATACAGTTTCTCTATATCTAGCCAAATATACTGCTGGAATATTATCTATAAAATCTTTTGCAGACTCATAACTATCAGCTTTATTACAGAAATCATTATAAACTTTTCGTGTATTTTTTAGATATTCTTCAGCCAATACACTCATCTTACTTTTCAGTAAACTCTCCGTCTACGACGTCATCGCCTGCGTTTCCTGTTGCTTGTGTGCCTTCTGCTCCTGCTTGAGCTTGTTGCGCTGCTGCTGCTTGTTCGTAGAGTTTAACAGCAAGTCCTTGAGCTTTTTCGTTCAATGCTTCAAGTTTTGCTTTCATATCGTCCAAGTTGTTGTCTTCTTGAGCTTTTTTAAGGTCATCAAGGGCAGATTGGGCAGCGTCACGTTCTGCGTCGAATCCTTTGCCTTCAGTTTCCTTGATTGTCTTTTCAGTCGCAAAGATCGCTTGGTCTACTTCGTTACGAAGGTCAACTTCTTCTTTACGTTTCTTATCTGCTTCAGCGTTAGCTTCTGCATCTTTCATCATGCGGTCAATTTCTTCGTCAGTCAAACCTGAGTTAGATTGGATCACAATAGTTTGTTCTTTTTGAGTTCCAAGGTCTTTAGCTTTAACAGACACGATACCGTTCTTGTCGATGTCAAATGTTACTTCGATTTGAGGAATTCCACGAGGTGCAGCTGGGATATCGGTCAATTGGAAACGTCCAAGAGTCTTGTTATCTGCTGCCATTGGGCGTTCACCTTGAAGAACGTGGATATCAACGGCTGGTTGGTTGTCTGCTGCAGTTGAGAAGACTTGTGATTTAGATGTTGGAATTGTTGTGTTGCGGTCAATGAGTTTTGTGAAGACTCCACCCATTGTTTCAATACCAAGTGACAATGGTGTTACGTCAAGAAGGACAACGTCTTTAACGTCACCAGTGATGACACCACCTTGGATAGCAGCACCCATAGCCACAACTTCATCAGGGTTTACTGATTTGTTTGGTTCTTTACCAGTTTCAGCCTTAACAGCTTCAACAACGGCTGGGATACGAGTTGAACCACCAACAAGGATAACTTCGTCGATTTCTGACAAGCTCAAACCTGCATCTGAAAGGGCTTGACGAACTGGAACCTTTGTGCGTTCTACAAGGTCACGAGTCAAATCGTCAAATTTCGCACGAGTCAAAGTCATTTCCAAGTGAAGAGGTCCAGCCTCGCCTGCAGTGATGAATGGTAAGCTGATTTGAGTTGAAGTTACACCAGAAAGGTCTTTCTTCGCTTTTTCAGCTGCATCTTTCAAACGTTGCATTGCCATCTTGTCAGTAGACAAGTCAATACCGTTTTCTTTTTTGAATTCTGCTACCAAGTGGTCGATGATTTTTTGGTCAAAGTCATCACCACCAAGTTTGTTGTCCCCTGCAGTTGACAATACGTCGAAGACACCGTCACCCAATTCAAGGATAGAAACGTCGAATGTACCACCACCAAGGTCAAATACCAAGATTTTTTCTTCTTTATCAGTCTTGTCCAAACCGTAAGCAAGGGCTGCTGCAGTTGGTTCGTTGACAATACGTTCTACTTCAAGACCAGCAATTTTACCAGCGTCTTTTGTTGCTTGACGTTGAGCGTCGTTGAAGTAAGCAGGAACTGTGATAACTGCTTTGGTTACTTTTTCACCAAGATAGTCTTCAGCGTATCCTTTCAAGTATTGAAGAATCATAGCTGAGATTTCTTGTGGAGTGTATTCTTTTCCATTAGCAGAAACTTTTTCAGAAGTTCCCATTTTAGATTTGATAGAGATAACTGTATCTGGGTTTGTAACTGCTTGACGTTTCGCAGCGTCACCAACAATGATTTCTCCGTTTTTGAATGAGACTACAGATGGAGTTGTGCGGTTTCCTTCTGGGTTTGCGATGATTTTACTTTCAGTTCCTTCAAGAACTGCTACTGCTGAGTTTGTTGTACCTAAGTCAATACCGATAATTTTAGACATGTGTTTTTCTCCTTGTTAGTTAATTTTCTTTTTTTATATTTCCCTTAAGTGGTGGGGACGTGAGCAACTCCCTTCGGGATTTCATCACTTATTTTTGAGCCTATTGTCTCAAAAATCCCCTGTTTCAGTAGCAAAAGCTACTGAAACTTTTACCACGGCGGGAAATATCTTCCTTGCAAGCCTCCGGCTTGCCTCTTATCTTTCTTCATAGTTTATTGTCGTTTCGGACAAGTTTTCTATTATGTAAATTGCGACACGAGAAGTCGAAATCGATTTTATTTCGACGACGAGTTAATAAGGAGGCTAGGCAAACGCCATAGCGATTGCCGTTTTCTGATGAGTTGCTTTAGCTACCGTCAGAATTGCCTAGTTGTAAACAACTACCATGGCTGGGCGTAGGATGCGATCATAGAGTTTGTAGCCTTTTTGGAAAACTTGGGCGATGGTATCTGCCGGGTGTTCATCGTCTGCTGGGAGAGTTTGGATGGCCATATGGTAGTTATGGTCAAATTTACCGTCAGCTGCGATTTCTTTGATTCCTTCTTCTTTCAAAGCGTGAATCAAGCTTTCTTGCACCATCCCCAAGCCCTTCTTCACATCATCTGTCAAACCTTCAACTGCAAGTGCACGCTCAAGGTTGTCAAGAGATGGTAAGATTGCTTTTGCCAAGTCCTGGCTACGATAACGTTGCAAGTTTTGACGTTCTTCATTGGCACGGCGTTGGATATTTTGCATTTCTGCATGAGCGCGAAGGTATTTGTTTTCGAACTCATCTGCACGTTCATTTGCCAAGTCCAACTCAGACTTTTCAGGAGTTGTTTCTTCAGCTGTTTCCACAACTTCCTCTTCTTGAACTTCTTCTACTTCTTCCTTTTTTATATCTTGGGCCATGTTCGCCTCCTTTAATGATTTCAATCTTAATGTACTTCGTAATGATTACTGCTGAGGTAGCGGTAAAAATCTGTCAACTTCATGGTCAAAACACGGTTGACCACATTGACTTGATTGATTAGCTGTTGGTAATCCAGATTAACTGGACCGATAATGGCTAGAATTCCAACTCCCCGATAAGGAATAAGGAACTTACTACTAATCACTGCTAGGTCAGCTAAACAGGATTCTTGACCGTCTGCAACACGAACATTTTGCATCTGATCCTCACGCAACCCCTCACGAATCTCCAAGGCCACCTTTTGCGGTTGGTCAAAGAACTGATAGGCTGCCAGATTGGCAAAATTCAAGAGATTGACCTTGCCCGCCATCACAATGTTTTCGTTGAACATTTCCTTAAAGATGTGTTCAAAGAGATCGATGACATTATCCGTTGTTGTAAAGTAACGCTGGATAATCTGCGGAATCTCCGTCCGAATCTTGTAGTGAATATCTAGAACGGTGTGACCGAGGAAACGTTCTCGAATGATTGCCTTCAGTTTCAGCAAATCTTCCTGCAAGAAGTTCCTTGGAATCAGAAACTGACTGGTAACCGTTCGCGACTCGTCTAGGGTAAATACTGCCAAGGCTGTATGTTGCCCCAAAACAACGATATCAAAGGCTGTCAACCACTGCCTGCTGGGCTCAACATCCAGTGCCACTACCGTACAGCCACTCAAGTCTGTCAGTAGATTAGCAGCCTCTTGCAGAATATCCTCCAATTTGAAGAATTCCTGATCAAAGGCTTTGACAATCTCATATACCTCATTTTCAGCTAGTCGGTCAAAATCCAGTGAGTGTTTCACATAGTACTGAAAACCAGCAACACTTGGCATCCGACCACTTGAAGTATGAGCCTTCTCAAGCAAACCTTGCTTTTCTAGAGCCGCCATGTCATTACGAATGGTAGCACTGCTAGAGTTAATAGACTCTTGCAAGGCTTTGGATCCGACAGGTTCGTGCGTTTTGGTAAAGATGTCAATAATCAGATTTAAAATATCCTGCTGACGCTCTGTAACCATCTCATCACTCCTCTCTGTCTGATCGATTAGCACTCGATACATTCAAGTGCTAACTTATGATTCTATTATACACCCTTAAAAGAGAATGTCAAGATAAAAATTCAAAAAATTAGCACTCTTTTATCAAGAGTGCTAAAAATCAGTCTGAAGACCTAGAACCTTACCTTCCATCTACTTGGTATTTCCTTTTAAGTCTAAAAAAACCATGGATTAGATAAGAAATCATAAAGGCATATAGAGCAAAAATGACAAAGAAAGATTGCGACAGTTCTTCCCGAAACAAACTCATACAAACAACAAAACCTCCTAAGAAAGTAGCTGCACATGAACGAAGTCTATATCGCATAACTTCCCACCTGAGATTATTACTCATATAGACTTGATCCTCTGAAAGTATATCAGAAGCCGATTTACGAAGAATCGAACAAAAACCTGCTCCTATCAATTCCCAACCTCTATTTCTAAAATCTTGCAGTTCATGCTTATATTTTTTAAGAAATCTAGAATCATAGATACGGTAGATGACATCGTCTGGTTGACATTGGTCAAGATAGAACAAACCAAAACGACCCGTTCTATATCTCCAACCTTTCAAATGCATCTCATGCAAATACTCTTCTTCCTTGTCCAAATCAACAATGGTGAAAATCCGAAATTCTACTCTGCTATTCATTGTCTTACCCCAAAATTAGAAAACATGCCTAGCGTTATTTATTAGATAATTCTTTCCATTTTTGACTCAATCTCCAAAAAATATAAGAAATCTGAACCGCAAAAACTATCAATAAAACCCAATCTATTATGAAACTCAAAAATACTCCCCAACTGAAAGAACTACCTCCAGTGACAAACTTTGAGAAAATCGGTAGTAGAGCTAAAAAGAGAAGCAAAATAGGAAGCATCCGCATTGTTAAAATCCTTTTGGCATAAAAAAATCTTTATTTAAACGAAAATATTATAGCAAAATTTACGCCAGTTTTTGAACGGCTGATGTAGATATTTTATACTTTCAAAATGTTTAAATGTGATTATTTATTTTTGAAAAATAGCTCACCAGCCCGACTGAAAGTGCTTATAGAATGATAATAAGTCGCCTGCCGAAAACAGCGGAAAATAGCGGTGTTATGCGGAGATAATCTGACGCGATGCGAAAGTATATTGCATACTTATTTTCAACAATTTAGCAGAGTATTTTTATAAGTGTGATATAATAGAAGTATAATTTGTTCTGATAGTTTATTTTATGGAGAAGTAGATTTTTAGAATGCGGAGGGTTCAATATGGTTGAGTTTATAAAGTCTAAGAAAGAAATGAGTGAGGAGGATATTAAAGCAAATTTCATCACTCCTGCTATTGTATCCAAAGGATGGAAAAATGGTGAGCATATCGCTTACGAAGAATACTTCACTGATGGTCGAATTGAAGTTAGAGGAGATAAGGCTCGTCGTAAAGAAGGAAAAAAATCAGACTATTCACTGTATTACCAATTTGGAACTCGAATTGCAATTGTTGAGGCAAAGGATAATAAACACAGCGTTCGAGCAGGATTACAACAAGCTATTGAATATGGAGAGATTTTAGATGTTCCATTTGTTTATTCTTCGAATGGTGATGGCTTTATTGAACACGACCGTATCACGAGAGAAGAACGTGAGCTGGAGTTAGACGAATTCCCTACTTGTGAAGAATTATTTTCTCGTATGACGAAGGAAAAAGGATTGACTTACGAAATTACAGAAGCTATCTCAACTCCATACTATACAGACGCCTTCTCAATGAAAACGCCACGCTATTATCAGCAAATAGCTATCAACCGTACTATTGAAACAGTTGCCAGAGGACAAAAACGAGTAATGTTTGTGATGGCAACAGGAACGGGGAAAACGTTCATGGCTTTTCAAATTATTCATCGCCTTCGAAAAGCTGGTTTGGCTAAACGAGTTTTATTCTTAGCAGATAGAAACATCTTAGTAGACCAAACGATGGCTGAAGACTTTAAGCCATTCGAAAAGGTAATGACGAAAATTACACCAAAACTTTTGACTGCTCCAGAAAAATTAAATTCTTTTGAAATTTATCTAGGGCTTTATCAGCAACTAACTGGTGAAGATGGAACTGAAACACATTATCAAAAGTTTGACAAAGACTTCTTTGATTTAGTCATAATTGATGAAGCGCACCGTGGCTCAGCTAAGGAAGACAGTAACTGGCGTAAGGTGATTGATTATTTCAGTTCTGCGACACAGATTGGGATGACCGCTACTCCTAAAGAAACCAAGAATGCTTCCAATACGGAATACTTTGGTGAGCCAATCTATACTTATAGTTTAAAACAGGGAATCGAGGATGGTTTTTTGGCTCCATATCGTGTTATGAGGATTAATTTAGATGTGGATGTGGATGGTTATCGTCCAGAAACTGGAAAAGTTGATGCTAACGGACAATTAATAGAAGATAGGTACTACGGCAGGAAAGATTTTGACAAAACCATTGTCATTGATGATAGAACGCAAAGAGTTGCCAAGTTTGTTTCTGATTATATGAAGCAAAACAATGCACGATTTGATAAAACAATTGTTTTTTGTGTTGATATTGACCATGCCGAGCGAATGCGTGCTGCACTTGTAAAAGAGAATCTAGACTTAGTCCAAGAAGACTATCGTTATGTCATGCAAGTAACTGGTGACAACGCTGAAGGAAAAGCTCAACTGGATAACTTTATGGATGTCAATTCTAATTTTCCCGCTATTGTAACAACATCTAAATTATTAACGACAGGAGTTAATGCTAAAACATGTCGTTTGATTGTTTTAGACTCTAATATCCAATCCATGACTGAATTTAAACAAATTATTGGTCGTGGCACACGTCTTTATCCTCAAAAAGGGAAAGAATTTTTTACGATTATTGATTTTCGCAATGTTACCAATTTGTTTGCTGACCCTGATTTTGATGGTGAACCAGTGAAGGTTCTGGAAACGGGCGCAAAAACAAACAATGGTACTACACCTGGTTTTGTAAACGAAGGTGGTGACCCAGTAGAAAAATATATCGTTACAGACAAGCAGGTTACCATTCTTAATTCTACTGTTCAAGTATTGGACGAAAACGGGAAACTGATTACCGAAAGCCTGACCGACTACACTCGAAAGAATATCTTAGGTAGCTACGCCACTTTGAACGATTTTATCACAGTTTGGCATACGGCGGATAAAAAGAAGCTTATCTTAGATGAACTTTATAAAAAAGGAGTTTATCTAGATGCTATTCGAGAGTCGGAGGGAATATCAGAACAAGAAATCGATGATTTTGATTTACTCCTAAAACTTGCCTATGGTCAAAAAGAATTAACCAAAACGGAACGTATCAATAAACTCAAACAAAGCGGATATTTATATAAATATAGTGAGGAAGCGCGTGCTGTTTTGGAAATTTTACTGGACAAATACATGGATAAAGGTATTGGAGAACTCGAAAGTATTGAAACATTAAAACTTCCAGAATTTCAGATATATGGTGGAACCTTCAAAATCATCAATACTTATTTTGGAGATAAAAAACGATATTTACAAGCAATTAAAGAATTAGAGCAAGAGCTATTTACAGTAGCTTAATGAAAGGAAAGTATGTCAATTACATCATTTGTAAAAAGAATTCAAGATATCACTCGAAACGATGCTGGTGTTAATGGTGATGCTCAACGTATTGAACAAATGTCTTGGTTATTATTCTTAAAAATTTATGATAGCCGTGAAATGGTTTGGGAATTAGAAGAAGACGAGTATGAGTCAATTATCCCAGAGGAATTAAAATGGCGGAATTGGGCTCATGCTCAAAATGGGGAGCGGGTATTGACAGGCGATGAATTACTTGATTTTGTCAATAACAAGTTATTCAAAGAGTTGAAAGAGCTTGAAATAACTTCAAATATGCCTATTCGAAAAACGATTGTTAAATCAGCTTTTGAAGATGCGAACAACTATATGAAAAATGGCGTCTTGTTACGCCAAGTCATCAATGTTATTGATGAAGTTGATTTCAATAGCCCTGAAGATCGTCATTCGTTTAATGATATTTACGAAAAAATTCTTAAAGATATTCAAAATGCTGGGAACTCAGGAGAATTTTATACGCCACGTGCAGCGACTGATTTTATTGCCGAAGTTCTTGACCCAAAACTTGGAGAATCAATGGCAGACCTTGCTTGCGGAACAGGAGGATTCTTGACTTCGACTCTGAACCGTTTAAGTAGTCAACGTAAAACTAGTGAAGATACCAAAAAATATAATACAGCTGTTTTTGGTATTGAAAAGAAAGCATTTCCTCATCTTTTAGCAGTTACAAATCTGTTTCTTCACGAAATTGATGATCCTAAAATTGTTCATGGAAATACTTTGGAGAAAAATGTTCGTGAATATACGGATGATGAAAAATTTGACATTATTATGATGAATCCACCTTTTGGAGGGTCAGAATTAGAAACAATAAAAAATAACTTTCCAGCAGAATTACGGAGTTCTGAAACGGCTGATTTATTTATGGCTGTCATTATGTATCGTTTGAAAGAAAATGGTCGTGTTGGAGTTATTTTACCTGATGGTTTTCTATTTGGTGAAGGTGTAAAAACTCGCTTGAAACAAAAACTGGTAGATGAGTTCAACTTGCATACGATTATTAGGTTGCCTCATAGTGTCTTTGCACCGTATACAGGAATCCATACGAACATTCTTTTCTTTGATAAAACAAAGAAAACAGAAGAAACTTGGTTTTATCGTTTAGATATGCCAGATGGTTATAAAAATTTCTCGAAAACTAAGCCGATAAAGTCAGAACACTTCAATCCTGTTCGTGACTGGTGGGAAAATCGTGAAGAGATTCTGGAAGGTAAGTTCTACAAATCTAAATCATTTACACCTAGTGAATTGGCTGAGTTGAATTATAATTTAGACCAGTGTGGTTTTCCAAAAGAGGAAGAGGAAATCTTAGATCCCTTTGAGTTGATTCAGAATTATCAATCGGAAAGAGCGGCTTTAAATCATAAAATTGATAATGTATTAGCTGATATTTTGCAGTTGTTGGAGGATAAATAATGACACCAGAGCAACTTAAAGCAAGTATCCTTCAAAGAGCAATGGAAGGGAAATTAGTGCCGCAAAATCCCAATGACGAACCTGCAAGTGAATTGTTAAAGCGAATTAAAGCTGAAAAAGAAAAACTTATCAGTGAAGGAAAAATCAAACGAGATAAAAAGGAAACCGAGATATTTCGTAGTGATGATGGGAAACATTATG
>NZ_VMMK01000027.1:0-4669 GCF_013277255.1 Streptococcus sp. 2154 | reverse complement strand
TAAAGTGGGCGGACTAGCTCTCTGCAAGAGCCTTCGGAGAACGCACTTTTACGAAGTAAAGTATAGTGCGTTATACTTTACATGGAAGTTAGCCGAAATTTGTGCTAAAATTCTAGCTAGAATGTTATCACAATAGACGAGCAATAGGCTTGCCGGCTCGTCTGTCATTCGCTACTCGAATGACCCACCTGAGGAGGTAAAAGTTATGAGCTACATGGTTGCGAGAATGCAGAAAATGAAAGTTGGGAATTTGGGTGGCGCATATAAGCACAATGAACGGATTTTTGAAAAGCACTCAAACAAAGACATCGACACGAGCAGGTCACACCTCAACTATGAGTTGACGGATCGTGACCGCTCTGTGTCGTATGAACGGCAAATTAAGGACTATGTGAACGAGAACAAGAGTTCTAAACGTGGGATACGGAAAGACGCTGTTTTGTGTGATGAATGGATTATTACGTCAGATAAAGATTTTTTTGAAAAGTTGGGCCAGGAGCAGACGAGAAAATTTTTTGAAACGGCTAAAAACTACTTCGCGGAGAATTACGGAGAAACCAACGTTGCTTATGCCAGTGTACATCTTGATGAGAGTACCCCACACATGCACTTAGGGATTGTGCCAATGAGAAATGGTAAGCTGTCATCAAAGGTTATGTTTAACCGTGAGGAGCTAAAGCATATTCAGGAAGATTTGCCAAAGTACATGAATGAGCATGGTTTTGAGTTGCAACGTGGAAAGCGAGATAGCAAAGAACAGCATTTGAGTGTGGCGGACTACAAGGAAAAAATGGGGCGTGAAGCTCTTAATCAGGAATTGCTAGATTTAGGAGCGCCAAAATATTGGCATACGGAAGAACGTAGACCTGCAACAATGTCAGAAATTCAAGATTATGAGGACATAGGTTCTTTGTTTGCAGATTCAGACGTGACATTTAACATCCGAGAAGCGACGTTGGAAGAGCGTTTCAAATGGCTAGACACTCATAGAAACGATTTAAGGGCAGATTTAGGACGTTTAGAGGGTGTCCTTGAGAAAAAGATTGACGAATACGGTAAAATCGATTCTGAGGCTTCTGAGAGGCTCTCAGAGCTATCTGAGTTAAATTCTGAGGTAAATAGTCGTCAGGAGGAAATAAAGGGGTTAAAAAGCGATTCTAAGCGTCTGAGCGATGATGTGGTTCGTCTGGAGAGAGCTCATAGAGAAAAAACGCAACTTTTGGTGGAACAATCAAGTAACTTATCGAAAATTTCGTATAGAGATTTAGATAGACGTCGAGTTGCCAAAGAGTTGCAGGAAGAATTAGAAAATGCTACTCCTAAACTGTTTGGCGATGGCTTTAATTTTGTTGGACGACTGAAGACGTTTGTGTCTGATGTTGTAGAGAAGCTGGAGCAGGCGGTCAATCAAAATGAGTTACTTAGAAATGCACTAGCAGGCATGAAAGAAGCAAAGAGTAGGCTTGAAAATAGCCTATCTCATGCAGAATGGAAAAATCAGCAATTAGAGACTGAAAACAAAGCATTAAAGCTAGAAAACAGGGAGTTGAAAGTTTCTAAAAATCTCTTAGATGACCTTTCTGAAGTCATAACAGAAAAAGAAGTAACCAGCCTCAATAAGCGTTTAGAAAACTTAAGAGAGACACGAGAACTGTCTAGGAAAAGACATGAGCCTACAAAAGGGCGGAGTATCTGAGCGATTTATGCCGTGAAAGCTATTTGACAATAAGCTAGGTCAAGTTAGACTGGTTAAGGCGGTTCAGTCTGAACTTTGTTCAGCTGACCGACAAACCAAAGACTAACGACCTAGGTTCCTTGTTGTCAAATAGACCATGGAATAAAGCAAGCGGACATGGTATAATAGCAATATTCTGGCACTAAGCCTTCGAAAGGAGGTGTTTAGCTTGTTAGAACTCATTACTCTTCTTGTTGTTGTCCGAGTAGTGTTGCCCTTAGCGTACGAGTTGGGGAAAGCCTATGGGATGAAGTGGATTGAAAAGCGCTTCGATGACAACGAGAAATAGTGTCACTTTTCACGAACGCTAGTGTGTTGTAGCTAGCGCAAAAAAGCACCCTAAGTCTTGGCGGACAGGGTGCTTTTCGTTTAGCGTGATGAACTCACTACTCTTGTTGTTGATTAAATTATAACATAGTTTTATAATGGGTGTCAAAAATAGACATTTGTGATATAATCAAATTGAGGCGCCTCAGCGATACGGTCGGTGGCGTGAATCTCTTTATAGGTCGGGCAACTGGAAACGGATAGCTCAAAGGGCACTATTTTGTGTCGGGTGTGGGACTGCCTTCAGCTTCGAGCTGTAAAGACCCCGGATGCATTTTTAAGAGATTGGCCCGATAGGGTCTTTTTTTTTGAAAAATTAAAAAAAAATGAAGGATTTTTTCTAAAGGAGTTACTTTCATACTTACTTTATAACTTACTTTATATATACTTTGGGGGTGTCAAAAAGTCAGTATTATCAAGGGTTTGCGAGGAGATAAGTGACAAAAAAGTACGTGATACATGACAAAAAAGTACGTGATACATGACAAAAAAGTACGTGATACATGACAAAAAAGTACGTGATACATGACAAAAAAGTAATAAATTACTTGAAGTTTGTCATGTAATATTATATAATCATTTATGACAAAAAAGTACGTGAGGTTAAGCCATGAAAAAAGGGAAGTCAGAAAATGCGTTTGAGGGCTTGATGTCTAGACAAGATTATCTAGTAGTACAAGCGAATGACCTAGCCAAAGCCTTTGGGAATTTAAAAGCCTTTGAACATAAGCTACTGGACTATTGTTTTAGCTATGTGACCAAAGAAAGCACTGCAACAGATACATTTACGACAAATGCAAAAGAGGTGCTGAAGCACTTTGGATTGAACGCTTCAGGGAAAAACTATGAGCGTGTGGCACGTGGCTTTAAAGCCCTAAACGAAAACACTGCGTTATATCTGCCAATCGTTGAGAATGGCGTTAAAGGGATATTGATGACCCAGTTATTTAGAAAAATTAAATTCTTAGCTAATGGCGAAGTGGAATTTATCTTTTCAGAAGATGCTGCGCCTTACGTATTTGCTTTACGTAGCCAGTTCTTCTCGTTCAAATTGGCAGAGTTAGCTCAAATCAAATCAAAGTATGCCATTATTTTGATGAAATTGTGGGAAGCAAATCGCTTTAAAAATCAACGTGTCACAACCATTCAAGGAGATTTAGACGATTGGCAAGATTGGTTTTTAGGGGAAGAGAGAAGAATGCCCCCTGCAATCTTTGCAAGGAACTGTCTGAAAGTTGGGGCAGAAGAGCTAGAGAAAAAATTAGGGGTAGATGTTTATCTAAACGTAGTTAAAAATGGCCGAAAGGTCATAGGCTATGAAATGCAGATTACTGATAATCGACAAGTACCAACTGCAGAGATAATCAAGCAAGCTGAAGAAAGAAGTCGACAGACAGATATTTATGATTTTTTAGATTAAGCACTGTTCAAAAATCTAAGTATGGTTCAAATGGTTGTAACTGTCATGGAAAACACTTGTTTATATCTAATTTATGAGTAAAAAGATGCTATTGAGATGAAAAAGCAGCTCGATGTTGATGAAATTTAAAGAGACTGGGACAATTTTGTCCCAGTCTCTTTCTTGTTAGTGAATTATTCTTCGTATAGAATTTCAGGGTTCGGTATGCTCATCCCTGAACCACCACTACTGTAATTATTTGTTTCTGATTGAGGAAGTGCTATTTGTATTCCACCAGGGCCGTAAGCTACACCTGTAAAAGTTACTCTTTTTATTTTTCCGCTTACATATATTGAACCACTAACTGATTGTCCTGCCCTACCTTGACCGCTTACCGGGTAATATAAGGTACGGCCATTTGTTAATGTAATACGAACTCCTCCAGAGAATTGATAAGAGCTTTTAGTATAAGGTCGTGCGTACCACCATGCTCTACTTCGGTTATCATAAATTTCTATTTTGGAAACTCCACCATTTCCAGTTGCAGTAGAATATGGGGTGATTTGGTTTGCTTTTGGAGTTTCGGCATATGTTGTAACAGTAAATGAAAGAAGAGTGAGAAAGGTAGTTATAAATAAAATAAGTTTTTTCATGGTAGTTCTCCTTTATTTTTTGTATGATTATATCAGAATATTTTTAAAAATGAAAGGGTTTTCTATGAAGGGTGATGTTTTTTTTGATTATTTTTTGAAATCACTTAGGTTTCATCTTGGTGATAGGTGTAAGGATATTGGATTTATAGAGTTTGCTAAGGATGAAAATAATAGTTTTATTATTATAAAGGATTATATTTTAGAATCATTAGTAGTGTTGTCAAATATTTTGAGTAAGGAGAGGATTGTGTTTTCTTGTGGGGTTATTCATAGTAAGGGGGGAGTTACTGGAGTAGAAGTATGTATGAATGTATTAGAGTTAGAAAGATTAAATAATTTGTATAAGATATAGTTTTGAAGAATATTAAAAAATATAATGGAAACTGTCTATGTAGGATGTGTGGAGTTGATAGTATCAATGTTTCCTATGGAGATAATTTTCTCAACTATGTTTACTTTGATTTTTTGGTCGGACAATAGCGAAGCCGTCCGACTGTCATTTTTTCAAAAAATGCCCTTGCGATTCGAGGGCTTTTTTTGTAGTTCGCCCTGGCA
>NZ_VMMK01000026.1:0-29077 GCF_013277255.1 Streptococcus sp. 2154 | reverse complement strand
ATAAGACCACCATACTGGGTTAAATGACCTCCATCGAAAGATAGTTGGTAAAAAGACTTGTTTTGGAAGTGATGATTTGGTAAACTGTTCATGTGAGTTTCCTTTCTTTTTGTGTTTTTTTCTACACTTATACCATAAAGGGGAAACTCTTTTTTGTCTAGTAAAAAACACCCATTGGGTGAAAAAAGAAACCATCCAGGATCTAAGCTAAGGCAAGGATTCTGGAGGGTTTTTAGATTAGGGGTGAATAATTGGGGTTTAACTTACTATTCACTCAAATCATATTCATACTCAATTGGGCTGATATCACCAGCTGCGAAGGCTTCACGCGCTTGAACAAGCGCTTTTGGACGAAGGAAGGAACCAACATGATCTACTCGGAAAGGTGCGTGTGTATGTGTCATCTTTTTCTCCAATTCTATTTCTAAGGTAAAATTGCTAAAGCACGAACAGGCGAACCAGTCGCTTGATTCCAGTTAGGGAAACTGATACTAATCAGGGCACTTGTAGCAGGCACTTGATTTAGGTTGGCTAATACTTCTACCTGATAAATATCCTGCTCCAAGAGATAGTATTCATTGAGAAGCCCATGCTCAGCAGCAGGAATGCCTGCATCAGTGTCAAAAGTCTCATGACCGACGGCCTTGACCTGACGTTCATGAATCAAAAATTCTAAGGCTTCTCGGCTCCATCCAGGACTCTGTTGCACCCCATTTTCATCAAGATTACGCATAGCATCTTGATCAGGCCAACGTTTGGACCAGTCTGTCCGAAAAGCTACAAAAGACTCTGGCAGGATTTGTCCATGTTCCGCTTCAAAGTCCAAGATATCTTGCTTCGTCAAAATATAGTTTGGATTTTCAGCTACTGCTGCCGACTTATCGATAACAAAAAGAGGCAAAAGCAAGTCCTTGAGGTCAATCTCCTCCAACCAACGACCACCTTCAACAAAGTGAATCGGAGCATCAATGTGGGTACCGTACTGACCAACCACAGAAAACTGTTGCACATGGAATCCATCCTTCAAAGTGAATAAATCCTTCTTTTCCAAGGCTGGAAGAGCTGGGAAATGCGGGCTATTTTCATCAATACGATGGCTTAGATTGACCCATTTCTTTGATTTTAACGTTTCATAAAGCGATAATAAATCAGACATGACAGAACCTCCTTGATAGAAACATAGTTTCAAACTATATCAGTTGTAATAGATGCTTCTATTATACCAGCAAAGAATTCCCTAAACAAGCATTTATCGATTATATCGCATTACTCTTTTCTTGAGGTATATATAGTTTTAAACTATACCTTTCGACTGCCACACTATTTGTTACCTATGTTTAAAAATAAAGTTGACAATCTGTCAAAATCCATTATAATAATTACCATAAAAACAAAAAGAGGTTGACAATCTTGAAAAAATCATACACCTTAGTTCTTCCAGCTATCGGGGCTGCCTTGATTGCTGTGCTGGCTCAGATTACCCTTCCCCTTGGTCCTGTTCCCTTCACATTGCAAAATTTAGCGATTGGGCTAATTGCTACTATCTTTCGTCCTCGTGAAGCTCTTCTATCTGTAGGCCTCTACCTCCTTTTGGGTGGAATCGGTCTTCCTGTCTTTGCTGGGGGAAGTGCTGGTTTTCATGTCCTGGTCGGACCAAGTGCAGGCTACCTCTGGTTTGATTTGCTTTATGCCGGAGTGACCGCCTATCTGACCCATCCCAAAACCAGTCCCCCTAAAATTTTTCTGGCCAATCTACTAGGAGATAGTCTTGTTTTTGTCGGTGGCATCCTGGGACTACATCTCTTATCGGGTATTCCTCTAGCACAAGCTACTACAGTCGGTGTCCTACCATTTATACTCCCTGACCTTGGAAAACTAGTAACCATCACCCTACTTAGCCAACCTATTTTTAGAAGTTTGAAAGGACAAGGCTATTTTCAACAATAATAAAAAGAGGCTGGAACAAAATTCCGACCCCAAATATAAAAAAACGAACAAAACTATTTTTCTGGTAATCAGAATTTTGTTTTGTTCGCTTTTTTATTCAATTATAGATTTGAATAGCTTAATAGTTAAGGTTTTAAAAATTGAAATCTTTTTATACACGATTGTTTAAAAAGTTATCGCTACATCATTTTCAGTAACATGATAACTAAGCTCCTTAACATTGATATCAGCCATTGCCCTCATCCAGGAAATTGCGGATGAAGTTTGGGGCTAATACTCTTCGAAAATCTCTTTAAACTTTGTCAGCGTCGCCTTGCCGTACGCCAGTACTGCCTTCGGCTATCTTCCTTGTTTGCTTTTTGATTTTCATTAAGTATTACGTACCATCTCTCTAACATACCTAGTGAAAAGAGAAGCAGATAGAAATTGTGAACTGACTGAAAATAAATTGAGTTCATAGATTCCCCAAATCTCGGTAGAAAACAAATAATCATGAAGGACTTTCCCTTCCTCTGCCGTTAACTCTACCGTATCATCCATGCTCTTCATATAAGACTTAATCATAATGGCATTTAAAATATGTTTCTGTTTGTTTTGAGAATGGACATGCTTTTGATACTCCTTGCGATACAAGTCCTCAAGAGGAGCTATATTCTTTGGATCCAAGACATCTATGATTTCTTTTCTCAACTCAGAATCTGTATCATACTGAAAACCTCTCGCCAGAAAGAGAATTTCCTCTACACTGGCAGATATATTTCCCAAGGCAAATAGAAACTTTTCCACCGAAAGCTCACTCTGACCTGTTTCAAAGCGGGACAACATAGACGGCGAAAATTGTCCCCCGGTTGCTTGTCTCAGTGAGATATTTCTTGACTCTCGTAATTGTCTAAAGACTTTTCCAATCTGCTCCATAGACTTCCCCTTGATTCCGTATTTTCTTCATTTTATCATATTTTTCAGAAAATTCATCAAAAGCTTGCCAAATTGTCAGAGTTATGAGAAAATAGGGGATATTTATCATGTGGAGGGACTGTAATGAGAGAGGATATCAAAATCAATGACCGTGCTTTGGCCTTGCAAGATCAAATTATCGAAAAACTAGAGAAGGTTTTTGATACAGATGTGGAATTGGATGTTTACAATCTAGGGCTGATCTATGAAATCAATCTGGACGAAACAGGTCTCTGCAAGATTGTCATGACCTTCACTGACACCGCCTGTGATTGTGCCGAAAGCCTGCCTATTGAAATCGTTGCAGGTCTGAAACAAATCGAGGGGATCGAAGATGTCAAGGTTGAAGTTACCTGGTCGCCTGCTTGGAAAATCACACGAATCAGTCGCTATGGCCGTATTGCCCTTGGACTACCACCTCGTTAATCAGACCAATCACTTTTAAAGATGAAAAAAGCAAGCCGAAAATGGCTTGCTTTTTGATACTCAATGAAAATCAAAGGGCAAACTAGAAAACTAGCCGCAGGTTGCTCAAAACACTGTTTTGAAGTTGTGGATAAAATTGACGAAGTCAGCTCAAAACACTGTTTTGAGGTTGTGGATGGAACTGACGAAGTCAGCTTAAAACACTGTTTTGAGGTTGTGGATAGAACTGACGAAGTCAGTAACCATACCTACGGCAAGGCGACGTTGACGTGGTTTGAAGAGATTTTCGAAGAGTATGAGTTTATTTTTTACCTGACTTGTC
The DNA here is from genome assembly GCF_013277255.1 of Streptococcus sp. 2154. NCBI lineage: Bacteria > Bacillati > Bacillota > Bacilli > Lactobacillales > Streptococcaceae > Streptococcus > Streptococcus sp. 2154. The sequence continues at coordinate 25,428 of NZ_VMMK01000026.1, read as the reverse complement.
CATATTCCAGAAGTCTGTCACGGCTCCGCGTGAAGCAGATGATACGATGTGGGCATATTTACCGAGGACACCACGGCTATAAAGTGGTGGCAAGGTTGTTTCTGCCTTGCGTTTTTCAAGTTCTTCTTCGGATACGGCCATGGAAATTTCTTTGGTATCTTGGTCAACCGTAACGATATCGCCTGTACGAAGATAGGCAATTGGTCCACCATCCTGAGCTTCAGGAGCGATATGTCCAACAACCAGACCATAAGTACCACCAGAGAAACGTCCATCCGTCAAGAGGGCCACCTTGTCTCCTTGACCTTTACCAACGATCATTGAAGAAAGGGACAGCATCTCAGGCATACCAGGACCACCCTTAGGTCCAACGAAACGAACAACGACTACATCGCCATCAACGATTTCATCTGTCAAAACAGCCTGAATGGCATCTTCTTCTGAGTCAAAGACCTTAGCTGGCCCAACGTGACGACGCACTTTAACACCTGATACCTTGGCAACTGCACCGTCAGGAGCAAGGTTTCCGTTCAAGATGATAAGCGGACCGTCCGCACGTTTTGGATTTTCAAGTGGCATGATAACTTTTTGACCTGGTGTGAGGTCTGCAAAGTCAGCCAAGTTCTCAGCAACTGTCTTACCAGTACATGTGATGCGATCTCCATGAAGGAATCCATTTGCCAACAAGTACTTCATAACCGCAGGGACACCACCGACTTCGTAGAGGTCTTGGAAGACATACTGACCAGATGGTTTCAAGTCGGCCAAGTGAGGCACACGCTCTTGGATCGCATTGAAGTCCTCAAGTGACAAGTCAACATTGGCAGCATGGGCAATGGCAAGCAAGTGAAGAGTGGCGTTTGTAGAACCACCGAGAGCCATCGTCACAGTGATGGCATCTTCAAAGGCTTCACGAGTCAAGATATCTGATGGTTTGAGACCAAGCTCCAACATCTTAACAACAGCACGTCCTGCTGCTTCGATATCTTCTTTCTTATCAGCTGATTCAGCTGGGTGAGATGAAGAACCTGGCAAACTCATACCCAAAACTTCGATAGCAGTCGCCATGGTATTAGCAGTATACATACCACCACAGCCACCAGGGCCAGGGCAGGCATTACATTCAAGACGTTTCACGTCCTCAGCTGTCATGTCACCGTGGTTCCATTTTCCGATACCCTCAAAGACAGAAACCAAGTCAATGTCTTTGCCATCAAGATTTCCCGGTGCAATCGTTCCACCATAGGCAAAGACTGCAGGGATATCCATATTGGCAATGGCAATCATAGATCCAGGCATGTTCTTGTCACAGCCACCGATAGCGACGAAGGCATCCACGTTGTGACCACTCATAGCCGCCTCGATGGAGTCCGCGATGATGTCACGAGATGTTAGAGAGAAACGCATACCAGGCGTTCCCATAGCGATCCCGTCTGCTACGGTAATAGTTCCAAACTGTACAGGCCAAGCGCCTGCAGATTTGACACCTTCTTTAGCCAGTTTCCCGAAATCATGCAAGTGAATGTTACATGGTGTATTTTCCGCCCAAGTCGAAATCACTCCCACAATCGGTGTTTCAAAGTCCTTATCTGTCATACCAGTCGCACGAAGCATAGCACGGTTTGGTGATTTTACCATACTGTCATAAATGCTACTGCGGTGACGTTTATCTAATTCAGTCATTTGTTCCCTCCCATTTCAGTTTTTACTATTATAGCACATTTTAAAAGCAATGAACAGAGGAAAATTCTTGAATTTTCAGAAAATTCTATATACATATGAAATATTTAAAACTAAAAACAACAAAGCGGATTAGGGCACTTTCTGATGACCAGAATATGCTTTTTAATCCGCTTTCTTTAAATAACGTACTGTAATTGTTACAAAAATTCTTTCAGAACAGTGTATTCAACATCTATCTTGCATTATAAATTTCTAGAACTTTCTCTTTTATATTCGATTCACTCAAACCATACTCATTAAGAAGATAATCCACTTTCCCTACTTGACCGAATCTTTCTTGAACACCCATCCGATGAATTTTTGTTATTCCATCATCAGAGAATAATTCACATAAAGCACTGCCAATTCCACCTATCTGATTGTGGTTTTCTACAGTAAATATAGTTTTTCCACTTAACATTGTTTTTATCTGTTCTGGTATCGGTTTGATTCTAAATAAATCTATCACACCTACTGAATAACCTAATTTAGACAGTTCATCTGCAACTCGAATACTTGGAGCAACCATTATGCCAGAAGCAACGATTACAAGATCTTCCCCGTGTCTTAACTCAATGTAGCCTTTAGAAAAATCTTCTCCACCTTGATAGACAGCCTCTGGAGCTTTTCGAATTGTTCGAATATATTTTAGTCCTTTTAATTCTAATGTCTGGTTCAAGATTTCACGAAATTGGATATCATCAGTTGCTTCGAAAATGATCGATTTAGGAATTAAACGTAACAATCCAATTTCTTCAAATGGCATATATGTCCCACCATTCATTTCCGCAGTTACTCCTGCATCTGATCCAATAACAGTGGCATCCAATTGTGCGTATCCAAGAGAAATAAATAATTGATCAAATACTCTTCGTGAAGCAAAAGGGCCAAATGTATGAAGATAAGGTCTAAACCCCTGAATAGACAAGCCTGCTGCAAGGCCGACCATTTCTGCTTCCATAATCCCAACATTCACATAACGGTCTCCAAAGTCCTTTTCAAGATTATGAGTAGCCATCGAACTTGACAAATCGGCTTCTAAGACTACTATATCAGAATCACTTTGATTAGCCTCTAAAAGGAAGTCTCTATATACATGCCGTAATTCTTTCGTGCTTCTCATCATTCTGTTTCCTCCAATTCCTGACTTAATCTTTCTACAACTGAAGTTAACATTTGTTTCTCCTCTACAGTAGGGCGAAGATGATGATTGGATTTCATTTCTTCCAGCTCTTGAACCCCTTGACCTTTAATAGTATCTAATACAATGCACTTAGGTGATGAATTATTTGACTGTTTTAATTGGACAATCCCTTCATAAATTTCTCTAATATCTGAACCCTTGACCCTAATGGATTCAAATCCAAATGCTGAAAATTTTTCTACGAAGTCACCTGGATTACAAATATCCTTTGTAAAACCATCTAATTGTTTTTTGTTATCATCAACAAATACAATTAAGTTGGATAACTGTTGCTGAGAAGCAAACTGTATAGCCTCCCAACATTGTCCCTCATTTAACTCACCATCTCCAACAATAGCATAGGTATAAAAGGGACTTTTTCTTATTCTCTGACCATATGCAAGTCCGGTTGCAACACTAATTCCCTGTCCTAAAGAGCCAGTTGTCATATCTATGCCCGGCGTTAGATTTCTATCAGGATGAGACGGTAATTTGGTTCCATTTGTATTTAAAGAATATAAGAATTCTTTGTCAAAGAAACCATTCAAATAGAGTGTACTGTATAGAGCTGGTCCTCCGTGACCTTTTGATAATATGAAATAATCTCTATCTCGTGCTGCAAATATTTCTGGAGTCATTGGCATTATTTCACCATAAAGCACTGCTAGAACTTCTACGATAGACAGACTTCCTCCGTAATGTCCGAATCCAAGATGATTCAATGTTCTAAGAGTATTTAATCGGATGTTAGTCGCAAATTTTCTTAACTCATCTTCTCTATTTTCACTTAAAATCATCCCTTACTCCTCCTTTGCAGATGGCTTTTTAATAAAGGATACTCCAAACATAACTGCTAGAATAAGAACAAGACCAATCACAATGCCTGCTTGTGAACCAAATTGATTTAACATTCCTAAAATAATTCCTGATAGACCAAAATCTGCATCTGAGAAAGTTGATCCTTGGAAACCAAGTCCTCCCAAAACTGGCATTAAAAAGACTGGAAGAAAACTGATTAAAATACCTTGTAAAAATGCTCCAATAGTGGCTCCACGAACACCACCAGATGCATTCCCAATGACACCTGCAGTCGCTCCACAGAAGAAATGAGGCACAACGCCTGGTAAGATAACAACCGTTCCTGAAGCAATCATAATTGCCATACTTACTAAACCACCAATAAAACTAGAGATAAATCCAATTAGAACTGCATTGGGTGCATAAGTATAAACAATCGGACAATCCAAAGCAGGTTTTGAATTAGGTACAAGACGCTCTGAAATACCTTTAAAGGCTGGAACAATTTCACCCAAAATAAGGCGAACACCTGCTAAAATAACAAATACCCCTGCTGCAAATTGACCTGCTAATTGTAAAGCATAAACTAGACCACTTGTACCACTACTGATTTCTTTTTCTATATATTCTGACCCTGCAAAGATAGCTACAATAATGTAAATAACTGCCATGGATAAAGTAATACTAACAGTGCTATCACGTAAAAAAGCTAAACTCTTTGGAAATTTAATGTCCTCTGTTGATTTTGATTTGTCACCGATAAGGCTACCAGTAAAACCACTCAACCAATATCCCAAAGAACTGAAATGACCTAAAGCCACCTTGTCATTTCCAGTTAATTGAACCATATATTTTTGCACAAATGCTGGGGAAATACTCATAATAATACCGAGTGCTAATCCTCCTAGTAAGATAAGAGGCAAGCTAGTAAAGCCAGCAACTGATAAAATGACCGCAATCATACATGCCATATATAGAGTGTGGTGCCCTGTTAAAAAAATATATTTAAATCGAGTAAAACGAGCGATTAAGATATTGAACACCATGCCTGCAAACATAATCATTGCAGTAGCTGAGCCATATGTTGTTAAAGCTACAGCTACAATTGCTTCATTATTCGGCACAACGCCAGATAAATGAAAAGCATGCTCAAACATGGTACCAAATGGATTTAAAGAATTTTGTACAATTCCTGCACCACCAGATACAACTAAGAAACCAACAAAGGTCTTAATTCCACCTTTAATAATATCAGGTAATTTCTTCTTCTGAAGAACTAATCCTAAAATTGCAATTAAAGCTACTAAAATAGCTGGTGTACTAACAATATCCAATATGAACTTCATCATGACGCTAGCCTCCTATATAAGTCCTTTTTCTTCACAAAGTTTAGTAATTAATTCTCGTAGTTCATCCATATCAATAATACTATTTAAGATACGAACATCTCCAAGATGACTAGCTGAATCAGCTAGATCACGACCAACAATCCAAATATCAGCTGCATTTGGATCTGCTCCACCTAAATCATAATGTTCAACTTCTACATCTGAAACATTCAAATCACTCAATACAGATTCAATATTCATCTGTACCATAAAACTTGAACCTAATCCTGAACCACAAGCTGTACCAATTTTTAACATTATCTAATCCTCCTGTTTAATTATCATTTTAATGTCATCATAGTTTTTTGATGATATTAAAGTTTGAACATGATTTTTATCTCTTAAAATTGTTGTTAAATGTGACAAAGCCTTTAAATGACTCTCATTATCAATGGCTGCAATACAAATCAACAATCTTACCTCTTGTTCTGGATTATCCAATAAATAAATCGGTTCTTCCAAAACTAACATTGACATTCCTATTTCATTCACACCTTCATCTGGCCGAGCGTGAGGAATTGCTACTCCCTTCCCTAAATTAATAAAAGGCCCAAACTCTTCTACTTTTTGAATCATTGCCTCAGGGTAGTTCTCAGTTATCTTATCTTGATCCAAAAGCGGTTTAGCTGCTAAACGAATCGCCTCCTTCCATCCTAATTTTTGCGAACTAACCTGATAGGTTTCTTTGGTAATAAGTTGTTCTAGCACTGGTACAATTTCCTTTCGATCATTTTTTTGATAAAGATAATTCTTTAACGCCAATCTTAATTCCAATTCTTGTGTAATAATTCCATATTTTTTGACAATATTCAGGATTTGTTCAATCTCAAAATCCCCATACTCTAAATTCGGAAAATCTTTTAACACTAGTTCTACTAGTTGTATTGCTTGCTCTTCAGTCATCATAACCGAAACTAGATAATTTGGCTTTTCTGTCTCCACCTTTATGGTAGAAAAAACCATATCATAGTCACTACTAGCTTTCACCTGTAAATCATCAATCTTTAAGGTTCCTATAAACTCAATTTGAGGAAATAATGCTAATAGATTCTCTTTTAACATCAATGAAGAACTAACACCATTAGGACAAATGATTGCTGCTTTATACCATTTTTGAGGCAAAGTATCTGCTTTCTTTAAATAACCTCCGAAATGGATAACAAAATATGCTGTTTCACTATCAGGTATGGGATTGTCAATAGCGTCCATCAAGGGCATCAAAGAATCTTTGACTAATTCAAATAAATCAGGATAATGTTCTTTAACATGCAATACATATTCATTTGAACTAGGTAGGCCGAACTTTAATCTATAGTAAGCCGGTATAAGGTGGCGGCGAAGATTTTCTCTCAATCCTTCCCTTTGTTTAAAATGTAACAAAGAAATATCTTCCATTCTACTTATAATAGCCTCTGTTAATTGATTAAAGTAAACCGGAGCAACATCTACTTCACCTTCAAAGCAACTTGATAATAAAACGGTGATATAGCGATAATCATCCTCAGAAAACACCGTATCTATAATTCCCAAATCAACCACTGTATCCAATAAAATAGTGGTTATATCTTGAATAACAGGAGATACTAATGTCTCTGAAAGACATACTCTTTCAACATCCCTTTGATACCTACACAGAATGAATACTAAACCGAAAAGGTAAACTTTTAATTGATTAACAATAGGTACTAGCTGTAGCTTCTCATAATAATCTTTAACTACCTGATTTATCAAATCATAAGTTAATGAATACCCCCAACTGGATAAAACATAATCCAAACCCCAAATCCCTATGGAGGATTCCAGCAACTCACTAACCATTTGAAAAGCTAAGCGGTGCTTATTCCACTCTGAACCGTGTAAAGTATAACCTTTTGCTCTACTGTACCCTAGCTCCAAATCATTATCTAACATAATCTTTCTTAATGATTGAATATCAGATAAGGTTGTATTCTTACTTACTTTCAAAAAGTCTTGGTAATGATTATTCGATATAAAATCTAATCGGCAAAAAGTGTAAAGATAGATTAAAGCTAAGCGAGTCGACTTTGGTAAAACCAATTCATCCGACTTAATAATATCTGTCAAAGACTGCTTCGTACGATTTGATAAACTATAGCGACCTTGTTTTTTATCCAGCACTATCCCTTTATTAGCTAGATAAGGCACTAAATAATCTATTCCTTCTTTGACTTCCTTTATAGGTAAGCTCACCTTAACAGATAATTCATATAATGATAGCTCACAATGATCCATCAAAGTCATCAAAATAACTAGTGCTCTATAATCAAACATTTCTCTTCCTTTCTAACTACAATTATAGTGTAAAAGTTATAAGAATAAAAGAGTATTTGAGCACAATATAATCTCACCTTTTAAAAGAAATTATTGGGCTGAAAGTTTTTAGTGATTATTTTCAACTTTCTATTGACTTTTAAAAACAAAGTGATATCATTTAGATATCAAATAATGGGAATGGTTGAAACGACACTGGAACGGCTCAATGAAGGGGAATTGGTAGAGATTGACGAAGAACGAAAAGCTGCCATGGTTTCAAATCTCCTTGTCGTTCTTTGTGGCAATCATGATGCACAACCAATTGTCAACACGGGAAGTCTTTACTAAAGATGGTTGAAGCTAAAAAAAGCAGATCCCCCTTCGACTCTCAACAAAGTTATACGCTGCACTCACATCATGGGCAGAAGATGACTTTCGTTCAGTCAATGGGCAAATCGAATATCTCCTCACAGAATGTGTCAAACAACGGAAGAAAGACGGAAAATACGTATCAGAAACCATTGACGAACCATTTGAGATTGATATTTAACACCTTCTCCTGTCTGCCGTGCCGAATAGGAGAATTTTTTCATCTTTTTTTGTCAAGTAACTTTACTTTACAAAAAAGTTTTGATATACTATTAAAGTTGATGAAAATCAAACCTAACTGAATTATATCTTAAAAGGAGAAATTAAAATGGCAGTACCTGCACGTCGCACTTCAAAAGCGAAGAAAAACAAACGTCGTACACACTACAAAGTAACAGCTCCATCTGTAAACTTTGACGAAACTACTGGAGATTACTCACGTTCTCACCGTGTATCACTTAAAGGATACTACAAAGGACGTAAAATCGCTAAAGCTGCATCAGCTGAATAATAGAAGGGAGATACCATGCGCGTAAATATTACACTTGAACACAAAGAATCTGGTGAACGCTTGTACCTTACTTCTAAAAACAAACGTAACACTCCAGACCGTCTTCAATTGAAGAAATACTCACCAAAACTTCGCAAACACGTTGTGTTTACAGAAGTGAAGTAAGCATTCAATACGAATCAATACAGAAGAAAAACGCTGATTCAAGCGTTTTTTCTTTTTGTTAATTTCAGTACATTGCAATGAGAATCATTCGAATGACTACATTATTGATAATATTTGTTAAGCCATCAAAAGTAATTAACATTTCATAACGAGTAATCCTATTTAAACTCGTCTCGCTATCTATTTTTTCTTATCTCTGTGTTATAATGAAATAAAACAAACATTTATATTCCGTTTTTAGCATCTCATTAAAATTGTTCAACATTAATCCTTTCAATCTATACTTAATGAAGATACACACTTTTAATCAAACTTAAACTCTAAAAATATTTACATTACTATTTTAAAAAATATCATAAAATCAAAGATTTAAATTGACAATCCAGTTTACTTTTTTACTTGATTTTCATATACTTGTCAATATACCTTAGAAATATAATTCAAGTACAGGTTATAGTCACTCACTACATTGGCTTTCTATAATAAAAATATTGAGAAAAAATTTTAATAGGAATTATAAACATGAATAATACATTTAAAAACATACCTAAACCCTATTTACCAGAAAAACTTCCATTTGACTATACTTCAATATATACAGATCCACAAATAATTAGATTAGTTTCTAAAGCAGGTATAGCTATTGGAACCTATGAAGGATTTTTAGCATCTATTATCAATCCAATGCTACTAATTTCACCATTGCTCAGCCAAGAAGCCGTCCTTTCCTCAAAACTTGAAGGTACTCATGCAACTCTAGAAGACCTACTAAATTACGAAGCAGGTAATAAGGTTGATATAGAACGTGATGAACTACATGAAATTATTAATTATCGAAAAGCACTTTTTTATGCTCTCGAAAATATTACTACAATTAATGACAATAACTCTAGAGGGTTACCATTATCTAATAGAATAATAAAAGAGATGCATAAAATTCTATTGGATAACGTTAGAGGAAGCAGCAAGAATCCAGGAAATTTTAAAAGAACTCAAAATTACATTGGAAGTAGAGCAACTATCTCTTACACACCAGTTCCGCCAGAACAAACTACGGAGTATATGTCCAATTTAGAACAATATATGCATCATGATGATTTAGACTTATTAGTTCAATCAGCTATTGTACATGCTCAATTTGAAATGATTCATCCATTCGAAGATGGTAATGGTCGAATAGGAAGATTGTTAATCCCACTGTTTCTTTACTACCAAGAATTGCTATCTTATCCTACATTTTACATGAGTTCATATTTTGAAAGTGATCGATCACTATATATCTCTCATTTATCAAACATCTCTAAAAATAATAACTGGAAAGATTGGTTTAAATACTATTTGGAAGGAGTAATTTTCTCAGCAGAAGAGAGTACAAAAAAGGCACAGGATATCTTAAATCTTTATAATAAGATGAAAGAAGAAATAATACCAAAATTGAATTCTGTCTCTGGTATTCAACTTCTTGATTTCATTTTCTCTTCTCCAATTTTTAAAGCAAAACAAGTCAGCAAACACCTCAGTATCTCTGAACGTACTGTATATACATTATTAAATAAATTAATTGATGAAGAATTTCTTTCAACAGACTCTGCTCAAAGAAATCGTACTTACTTTTGTCCACACCTGCTAAGAATAGTTCAATAATTTTATATTGAAGCTCATCTTCGTTTTGCTTCACTTCTACTTTCTTTCGTGAAGTAAAAACGGGATTTGCTTCATTAAAGAAAGATTAGGTGAAGCAAATCCCGTTTTTACTTCACGAAAATAATACACACTTTACTTATTTTGTTTTAGAAAAATAACATCACTTCTCAAAAAGTTAGTCATTATCTTTATGTTAAGGATTAAATTCTGTATTTGATAGGACTGAATCCTTTTAGTTTAGTTCTAATTCGATTTTTACTTAAATAATCAATAACAAAAATGACAATAGATTTTCTACTGTCATTTTATTTTTCTAAATTTTTAGCAGAGTATTCTCACAAGTCTCTAAATCTCTTTCAACTTTTCGAGATAGGCGGTTAATTCTGCTTGGGCTTCTGGTGTTGTGCCTACTAGTTGGCTGCGCATGTGTGCGAGTCTGGCTTCTACCTCTCCAATCTCTTTATCAATCTCTGCGAGCTGGTCTGCGAGGTCGGCTAGAGGAACAACGGGTTCTTCCTCAAAGGTATCGACATAGCGTGGAATGTTGAGGTTATAGTCATTTTCGACAATTTCTTCAAAGCTGGCTAGATGAGCAAACTTCTCGACATTCTCGCGTTTTTGATAGGTCTCCAAAATCTTGGCAATATGGTCTTCGGTCATATTGTTTTGATTTTTCCCTTTTTCAAACTCTTTTGAAGCATCGATAAAGAAGACATCCTTATTGGTGCGATTCTTTTTAAGGATAATAATGGTTGTCGGAATAGAGGTATTGTAGAAGATATTTGCTGGCAAGCCGATAACTGTATCAATAGCGCCTTCTTCTAGCAGGTGCTGGCGAATCTTCTGCTCGGCTGCTCCTCGGAAAAGGACTCCGTGGGGAAGGACAATGGCCATGACCCCATTATGCTTGAGGTGGTAAAAGCCGTGAAGAAGGAAGGCAAAATCTGCTTTTGACTTAGGTGCAAGAACTCCATAACTTGAAAAGCGAGGATCTTGCAGGAAGCCACTATCTGCTGACCACTTCAGTGAATAGGGTGGGTTCATCAAAACCCCATCAAAGTCTGTTGGCTCGGTAGTCGGCCAATCTTCATCTAGGGTATCGTGGTTACTGAGGTGATAGTTCTCAATCGCGACCCCATGAAGCATCATATTCATGCGAGCAAGGTTGAAGGTCGAAGTAATCAACTCCTGACCGTAGTAAGAAATCGTCGAAGCTTCCTTACTATAGCGCTTGGCATTGAGCAAGAGAGATCCAGAACCCATGGTCGGGTCGTAAACTGACATCCCCTTTTGATGCTCCCGCCCTGCAAAGACAATCTGGGTCATGAGGTGAGAGACTGCTTGAGGTGTATAGAACTCTCCAGCCTTTTTCCCAGAATCACTGGCAAACTGGCCAATCAAGTACTCATAAGCATCACCCAAGATATCACCAGCATGACCAGACACATTGAGGTCGTTGAGCTGTTTCATAACCTCAGAGATGGTCTTGTTTTGCTTTTGTGGGGTGTTTCCTAGCTTTTTCGCATAGAGGTCGATATCTTCGAAGAGATTTTCAAATTTTTCATTGGCCTGCTCGATATCACGGAAACTTTGGGCTAGGGATTCTAGTTGGAAGGTTCCTTCATGGATAGACTGAACCAGCTTGGTGAAGGTTAGAGAAGGCTCAATCACATAGCCCAACTCGTCATTTAAGACCTCGATGAGGTCTTCACGGACATCTGCATCCGCAAAGTTTTCCTCGTAGAGAAGCTGGGCTTGCTGGAAGGACTCAAAGGGCTCGTCCAAATTATCGCAGACGGATTGGAGGATGTTGTCGGATAGATATTTGTAGAAAATCAAGCCCAAGAGGTAGGACTTATATTCATTGGCTTCCATCTGGCCACGCAGGATATCTGCCGCATTCCAGAGGGATTGGTAGAGTTCTCTTGATAAATCTGTTTGTGACATAGGGTCTCCTATCAATTTCTACTTTCATTCGTTTGGTGTAGCTTTTTATGGTCTCGGTATCGTATGGAATTGAACACGACCTAAAAGCTGGGTAAAAAGATAAACTGTCTAGTCTTCATCGAAGACTGTCCCAGTTTCCTATTTTTATTAGGCTTTTGACGGTCTTTGTATCTTATATAATTGAACACGACCTAAAAGCTGGGTAAAAAAGATAAACTGTCTGGTTTTCATCGAAGACTGCGCCAGTTCCCTATTTTTACTGGGCTTTTGACGGTCTTTGTATCTTATATAAACATTTTTCTGAGTAGGGTTTGTTTGCTTTCTTTGAGCTGGTTAACTTTTTCCTCTTGCTTGGCAATGGCCTTGTCTAGGTCTTGGAAGAAAGAACCGATGACTTCTTGTTCAGGGAGAGTGGGTACCATAGTCTTAATATTTGAAAAGTCACTTTTATTAATAATTTGCATTGTTCCTGCACCTGCTACACTGAGCATGTATCTTGACCAAATTTCAGATTGTGTTAATAAAAAATACGATGAATATTTTTCACTAGGCGTCAATGAATTAATTTGTTGATTAAAAGCCGAATCAGTTCTAACTAATGTATTTTTCCCAATACTCGCAATACATGTTACCAATATTGAACCAGACTTAGCAATTCTAGCTTTGGATTTACCTACTTCTGATAATTGTTTTGAGGTCGTTTGAAGCACCAATGAATTAATATCAGTAGGTGTGACCCATGGAAATCCATTTTTTTCGTAATTATCTTCTTCATTAGTAGGCGGAGTATTACCCGTTTGAATTTCACCAATTCCCCCCAACTTCACTTCCTTCCACTCATCTTCAAATCCTGCGAAGCGAAGGGCTGGTTTGGTTTGTCCTTTGGCTGAGAAGAGGAGCTTGAGGTAAGTTTTCTTCTGCTCTTTGAGCACCTCTAACTTACGCTGTTGAAGGCTAATAAGCTGGTCAATATCTTGGAAGAAAGAACCAATGGCAGTTTGCTCGGAGAGGGAGGGGAGGGAAATATCTGTCTCTAAAATATTCTTATTGTATAATCTTTTTATTGTAGTTCCTTCAATTCCTGACCAAGATACAATCTTATAAAAAGCTTTAAGAAACTTGTTGTTAATTTTACCATGGTGATTCAACCAAACAATATTTGAATCTTGGTAGTAAGCTTCATCTCCATCGTACTCAACAACGCGGCCAATACTTCCTGAAGCAGATAACAGTAAATCTCCTCTTTGAGGATAAGCAAATTTTGTTTTATATTCTTCAAATTTTTCTCTAGTTATATAAGTATCAGCTTCCCCTCCAAAAGTACCAATTTTGAAAAAAGGAATTTCAAACTCCGCAGAAGTTTCCTCTTTGAAAATCCTCCTACACATTTCAACTGACCCAAGATTTCCCAACTTCTTCTCTTCCCAAACTTCAGTATACCCCGTAAAGCGATAACTTGGTTTTTTTGTCATATTACTCCTCCAACTATTTCATCTTTATTTGTATCTATAAATTGCAATTGATAAGCTTTACGAGCCCCCCATGCCTTAAGTGTTTTCTTAATAGTATATTCATTCTGCTTATCGAACTGGTCTACATAAATGCTCACATCCGGTGTCTGTTTAAAAATTTCTTTAAAGTACGGAGCATCCACTCCATCCTCATCCCGAATACCAAAACCAATGAAGTAGATTTCTTTGATAGAGCTTAAACTTTTGAAAAACTGTATATTATTAGTTAATATACTATCAACTGGTTTCTTTAACTTATTAACAACTTCTTCCATATATGCTCCTACATCTAGAGGATTGAAATCACTTACTTCATCATCAAAACCATGTCCAAAAATAAATTTTTCCCCACCAATAACTCCATGTAAATGAAAAACTTGCTCTTCAGGAATTCTATATAAATCCTCTAACGTTTTTGTATAATTGAAATTTAGAAATGTTGCATCAGAGTTTTTCAAAACTGTAGCTTTTAACAATTTATAACACGAATTTTCACCATTTCTAAGAATTCTATCAGTCCATTCAAAATATGTTTCTTCTATCCACAATTTAAATAATTTATTTAAAGAATATAATACATATTTAGCTAGAGTTTCTCCTATTTCATTAGCATTACTAGCCATTATACTGCCATCCAAATCTCTAGCGTTATATATACAATCTGTATTAACAATAGACACTTCATTAAAATCTGCTAATTTCTCTTCAAAATCAGACCAAAATTTCTCAGTTTCCGTAATTTGACTCATTAGCTGATACAGTAACTTATACAAAATTACATCATCTGGATATAGATCTCCTCCATCTGGTGCCATTTCCATTTCAGGTATGGTATCATCATCAATTTCTTCTAGCAATATTTCTTTATCAATTCTATTTAGATATAATTTTATGGCATTTTCACTTTGCAACGACTCTAACAGTTCATCTTTTCCATAAGCCTGCTGATAAACAAACTTCTTGAAATATAGATAATTCGTCTTCAAATCATGCGCCATATCAAAACCATTTCCGATAATAAATAATTTCTCCACTCTATCCCCCCTTTCTATTACTCCATTTTCTTATTTCTACACTTTAGGTTTTCTCTTTTTGATTTCTATTCTTCAATTTTACCTATTTTTACACTTTAGGATTGCCATCTATCATTTCTATTGTTCAATTTTGGCCATTTTTTCACTTTAGATAGGAAACTATGCTATTCTATTCTTCAATTTTGCCTATTTTGAAACAATAGATAGGCTTATTTTGTGATATAATGTTAAAAAACGTTGAAATGCGAGGATGACTACATATGAACTATAGAGAACTTAGAAAAATCTACTACAGTCATCGTGACCAGTATGAGGAAGAGTATCAACTACGCTTACAAGGATACAGTTCCATTAGAACATCTCTTTATCCTCATTTAATGCAACGCGATACTGTCAAAACAAGTCAATACCCTTTATTTGTAACCCTACATCTAGGGATTTCCCAACTGATGGAAACTATTTCACAGCAGTCTCAACGAATTAGTGAAATAGCTGATACCCTCCCTAAGATTGCCCACGATCAGTTTTATAAAGAACAGCTCTACCAATCGATTATTTCCACAAATGAAATCGAAGGTATCCATACAACTCGTAAAGAGTTGGTCGATGTGGAGAAACTCCTAGAGGAAGACCCCTATAAGACCGAACAAATCAAACATCTTTCCACCTTGCGAATGTACCAACAAATCCTTAAGGATGAATTTCTCCAAATCCAATCTCTTGAAGATATCAGAGGGATTTATGACCAATTAACACAAGGAGAAATCTCGCCAGAGGATGAACTCGATGGAGAGTTTTTTAGACAGAAATCGGTCTTTATCCAAGACGACAAGACTGGCAAAGTCATCTATATCCCACCTCAAAAGGAGGAACAGATTCAGGTCATGCTGACAGAGTGGATTCGTTTTATAAACGACCATTCTATCCCAAACCTTGTCAAGGCTTGTGCTGGACACTATTTTTTTGAAAATATACATCCCTTCTATGACGGTAACGGTCGGACAGGACGCTATATCCTTGCCAAGTACTTGTCTAGAAAACTCGATAAATTTTCAGGGTTAGTTTTGTCCCAACAAATCAATCACCATAAGCAAGACTATTATAAGGCTTTTAGGAATACTGGCGATCATCTCAACCGTGCCGATGCTACCTTCTTCGTTGAAACCTTGTTGACTTTTATCAAGGAAGGACAGGAAAATATTATCCAAACCCTCCTTGAAAAACAAGAGCAACTGAATCGCTATAAAGTTAAGATAGAGCAGACAGAAGGGCTGGAGGAAGTCGAGAAATACATCTTGTTTCTACTCGCTCAGTCCAAGCTCTTTGTTGATGATAAGAGAGATGGTATAGAAGATAGAAGCATCATCCAACTGGCCAATCAGTCCAACCATCATTACTCTAAGAAAAAGGTCAAGGATGCTTTCTTGCATCTTGAAGATAGGGGAATTTTGACCCTAATTGGTCGAAAACCTTCCCAACATTATCTTTCTGACTATTTTTAATACTCAATGAAAATCAAAGAGCAAACTAGGAAACTAGCTGCAGGCTGCTCAAAACACTGTTTTGAGGTTGCAGATAAGACTGACGAAGTCAGTCACATATATACGGCAAGGCGACGTTGACGTGGTTTGAAGAGATTTTCGAAGAGTATAAACCTATCTCCCTCTTAGCGGTAAGATATCCTCTGAAATCATGCGCATATAGTCCTCTTTGAGGGCTTTTTTGTATTTGAGTTTTGGTAGTGCCTTGTCTCCGTGGGCTTCCTTATAGGCCAGATAGTCCTGAGATTCCGTAATGGCTTTTTCACCATTTTGCTTGTCTCGTCCGATGCGGTAGTTGTCCACTACGAACTGGAGTTCATCCTCTCCTATCTGCCAATAATCTGCCGTTTCACGAATCTTTTTCTGGGTTGTTAGCTCAATCATCTCATCCAACTTATGGGTCACAGACTGCCCCTGATAGCTCTTAGCATCTGCTTGGACATTCTGCCAGAGTTTGGAGATGAGGCTGGATAACTTGGGATTGGATTTGTTCAAATCTTCGATATAGTTATCTACCAGACCCTTTTCCTTTTTACCGATAAGGTTTTCCCGATTTTCGATCAAGGCTTGGATGAGAGAGAGGATATAGTGATAGTTTATCTCGTCGGTGCGGATGGATTCGAGCTCATACTCGATATCCAGCAGCACACCTTCATCTTCTTGGTCTTCTTTTCTGCGTCTGCGGAGTTCTTCGATGACATTTTGATATTGGCCGGCAAAGTTCTCGATGTCTTCTAGGCTAAGTCCAATCTCTCTGAGGATGACTTTCTCATCATAGTCAGAATAGACTTGTATAGAAGATAGGAGCTTGTCAAATTCTTGGAAGGCCTTGGCAAAGCGTTTTAATTCTGCATCTGTCGCTGTATCCAAATCCGGCACCTGCTCTGGACTTGGAGCGATGGCTAATAGTTGATGAACCTTCTCCAGAAACTTGGCCTTCTCCTCCTGCCATTCTGGGGCTAAAACACTGCTTTCGCCACCATTTGAGTAGAGGCTCAGAGCTTCATCCACCTTTTCTTTAAAACGGTCAGGCGTTTGGAAAGTAACGATTTGGCCGAATTTCTTGCCTTCATCAAAGAGGCGATTGGTTCGTGAAAAGGCCTGAATGATGTGCTGGGGTTTCATGGGCTGACGGTCCATGAATAGGGTCGATAGGCAAGGGGCATCAAAGCCTGTCAACAAGCGGTCCACAACGATAACCAAGTCCAACTGTTCCTCACGGAAGGCAAAGCGTTCTTTCTTACGGGCCAGACGGTCGTTGAGGTCACTATTGTAGGATGCAATGGTTGCTAGGCTAAAATGGGTACCAAACATGGCATTGTAGTCTTCTAAACTCTCCTCCATATAGGCTTGGTTGACATAGGAGTTTGCTTCATTTTCTGTCACAGAGTAAGTAATGGCAACCTTAGGGAAGTCTGGCAAAACCTTTTTAACATTTTCCGAAATGCTTAGAGACTTCTCTCCATTTTTGACTTGCTTAATCAGGTTATAATAGGCCTGCGCACGGACAATGCTTTTGACAGTCAAAATGGCTTCATAGGTTTTTCCTACCCCATTTTGGAAACCGAGTTTGCGTCTTGAGCGATTGAGAATAGCATCTAAAACGGCAAGCATATGTCCTTCGTCATCATAACGCTCCTCGTCAATCTCATCTTCTGCCCAACCAGGCATGGTCGTCTGATACTCCACATTAAAACCAAGAACCGCCTTGTCATGGATGGCTTCTTTGACGGTATATTGGTGGAGGCAGTCACCGTACTGCTCTTCGGTCGTCTGAGCAAGGTCTCCTTTTTGTTCACGTTTATTTTCTGTAAAGATAGGAGTTCCTGTAAACCCATACCAGAGAGAATTTGTAAAGAAGTGCTCTAGGTGGCGCTGGCGTTCAGGAGTCACTGCGCGATGGCATTCATCAACAACAAAGCCTAGTTTGAGTTGTTTGATACGATTGTAGACCTTTTGGTGACGGCCTTCATCAAACTGACGAATCATAGCATTGATTTTCTGGATGGTCGTCACAACGACACGGCGGTCATCAGAAGCTAGATTTTTAACCAATTCCTGTGTATCATCGGTCTCGTCGATATCGATCATATCGTTCTCTGCGTAAGATTGAAAAGAACTAGTCGTCTGCTGGTCAAGGTCTGTCCTATCAATCACAAAGATTGTCTTCTCAATAGATGGTATCTGAAGCAGATTGCGCGAAACCTTATAGGAGGTCAGGGTCTTTCCTGAACCGGTCGTATGCCAAATATAGCCTGACTGGCGCTTGCGACTGGCTTCACGGATAGCCTCAATGGCATGTACCTGATAGGGGCGTAATAAAATCAAGGCCTTCTTGTCATCATCAATGACAGAATACTGCATGACCATCTCGTGGGCTCTCGGTATCGACAAGACAGACTCTGCAAAGTCAAATAGTTGAGGTTGAGGTCTATTTTCACTATCCACCCACTTGGTCAAGAAGCGCTCATTTAGCTTGTTGGCTTTGGCAGCTGCGATGTAGCGGGTGTCTGTGACATTAGAGACGATAAACATCTGAAGACTTGAAAAAATGCCTCTGAACTGTCCTTCTTGGTCGTATTTTTTAATCTGACGGAAGGCATCCATGTAAGGATGAGAACGGCTTTTTAGTTCAATCTGAATCATAGGCAGACCATTGATCAGCAAAGTCACATCCCCACGACGCTGGCGAATCCCTTCTCCGCCTGTGATGACTTGATTGACAACCTCATAGCTGGATTTGCCACCAGCGACATTGTTTCTCCACAAGACTTCCAAGCGAATGGTGCCTAAACTAGCATCTTCACGTTGAACCTGCACCTTGGCAATGCCATTTTCCCCTGCTATCCACTTGGCTGCTTCGTAGAAGTTGACGAAATTGAGCTGGTTTTTAATTTGATTTTTCTCTGAATTTGTAAGGGGATGGTCTTGCAAAATGCGGACATTATTGGCTTCCAGCTTGGCAAAAAAGTTTCCCCATAGGAGGTCTTCTGTATTTAACTCAGGTCGATACACCCATTGACTTTCTCCCTTTGTCAACCGGTTGATCAAATCTCGCTCGATAGCCAATTCCTGTTTGGTTTTGGCTTTACCTGCTACAGGGATAGCAGTCTCATCTTTGGGAGAGAGTCTCTGGCTGATATGGAAATCCTGCAAGGCGGCTTGATTGAGATATTGCAATTTTTTGAGAAGATCTTGCTCTGTCCCTTTAATGGCTTGATAGCCTTCCGTCAATTCTTTATCTGCATCTAGGTAGTGATGTGGGTTCTTCTTTATTTGGATATAACCCTGCACCAAATCTTCTAAACGTCTCAGCTGAATAGCAAGCTGGTTCTGGAGTTCCTGAGAATTGCTTCCAGATGCTTCTTTCTGGTTGATAGCTTCTAGGTATTCTACGATGGCAGTATAACTAGGCTGCAACTCAGGTGCTGAAACGATGAGTTCTTGTTCTAATTCTTTTGATAACGTGTAAGCCATGTTCATACCCCATTTCTACAACGCAAAAAGCCTACCAAAAACATTGGTAGGTTTTGAAAATGGGTATGAAAACGCGAGTTTATATATATATATACAAGCTAGTTATTTGCTTAAATCTGAAAACCATAGGGACTCTTCCTTTTCATTCATCCAAGGCGTTGATAAGATCGAAAAACAACGCCTTTACTTCCTTCTATTGTATCATAAAAGACTAGTAGTGAAAAGGTTTCCCATGGTTTTATCTCTTATTTCAGAGTAAAGGTAGTTTCTTTCTTAAATTTTCAATCTATCTATAGACTAAAAGATCTTTTTAGTTTAGAATAGTAATATAAACTATTTTTGTATCATGATAACTTAGAATAATTCATAATTTTTTAATAAAAATAAAAAATATAAATAGGAGAATTTATAATGTGTAAAGTCTATAAATATAGCGAACTATACTCAACAGATTTTATGTCTTATTTTGACAATAAAAAAGAAGTAATATCAGACATTGAACTTCAATCAGATGAATATAGTATAGATATTGATAAAATTATTGCTGAATTAGGAATTGAGGTTATAGAAACATACTTCGATTCGCATTCTGGAAAATATGATGCTGACACTAAAAAAATGTATGTTAATATTTTGGAACCGCTACAGCGTCAACGATTTACTAAGTCTCATGAATTAGGCCATTTTGTGTTAAAACATGAAGGAATTTCTGAACGTGAACAAACACCAGTAGCGAATGCTAAAGAAAGAGCTGCTAACCAGTTTGCAGCAGAACTACTAATGCCGCAAAAGTTAATCATAAAAGCAATCGATAGAATGGCAATAGATTATTCTATGACCTGGGAGGAATTAGATACTTTAAATGATGAAATTATTATTACTTATCTTGCTGAAAAATTAAATGTGTCCAATCCGGCTATGAAATATAGACTTATTAATTTGGGTGTATTGTCCATTTAAGGAGAATTTTATGTTACTTAGGGATAAATTCTATGAAAATTTAGGGACCTATTATTCATCCCCTGAAGAAATAAAAAATCAACTGAATTCAAAAATCTTTAATGATTTTAAAATAGTAATAAATATAATTGGAATAAACCAACCTCAGGAAGATTTAACACCAATTTACAAAATTCAAAATCTAGAACTCTCATCAACAAATAAAAACTCTAAATTGCAAGATGAAATCGATGATATCAATAAATATTTATTAAGTGCAGGTACGGGATTAGGATATAAAGATGAAAAAAATTCATGAAGTTTATTTTACTTAATAAAAGAAATGATTACATCGTTTCAAAGACAAGGCTATAATTACTATAGGGGACAAAGAGAGGATTGGGAAACAGTACCAGGGATATTTAGAAATTTACAAAATAGTGAAGGAAATAAATACTGTAACACTTTTGAATCTCTTTATCTAAATATCTCTAGAGAATTTCCTGATGAAGTTAAATATGTCCCTTTAAATCAAGAAATGTTAGATATCCGAGCTGATGAATTAGCTATCTTACAACATTATGGTTTGCCAACAAGTCTACTAGATATTTCCGAAAATCCATTCATAGCCATGTTGTTTATGTTAGGTTTTGGGAAAATAAAAAATCCTCAGTTAGAGTTCTATAAAATTGACTCCAGCAATGATAGTGAGAATGGAATAATTTCTTTAGTTCATAAGAAAATTACAAATAAGAGAATACGGGCACAAAAAGGTGCTTTTATAAATTTTGATAAACTTATTAAATTTATAAATTTTAAAAAAAATGAAATAGAATTAGAAAATTATAAACCTATCGATAGAATTATTCTAAATATCAAATTTAATATAGAGGCCTCTATTAAGTCTTTAAAAAATCAGCAAAGCTCTAATCATACTAAGCCAGAAGATGATCTATCTTCTAAAAATTTAGACGGAGTAATTAAATTTTTAGAAGGAAAGTCTGTCAAATCAGGTTCTGATAAAAATAATCAAGAGGAAAGAATTTCTGGCGACTACTATGAATTAATTCAAAGAGAACTTTTACGAAAGTTAAAAGAGTACAATTATGAAACAAATGCCTTATTTCCAGATTTTTCAGACTATTTGATTTATAAATCTAAAGAATTCGAATTAAAAGATGATAAAAAATCTAATAGAGCGGTACTTAATGAATTAAAAAAAAATTCAAATAACCTGCCTTATCATAAAAGCAAAAAGAATAGAAAAGGTAAATATAGAATCACAAGAGTCTGGAGAAAAAGTCTTTGAAATCAAAAAAACGCATAATATCAAGAATTATACAACCTTGATATTATGTGTTTTATTGTAGAAAGATTTACTTCATTTTCTCCTGAAATTGAGTTTTTCCCAGCATCCTTGTGTATTATTCTTGTACTTCTTTCTGAGCAGCCTTGCCTTGGTCGAGAAGGGCTTGGACGATTTTCTCATCGCGTAGTTTGACAGAATCGTTGATCATTTCTGCGGACTTGACGATGGTTGTTTCTAGTTGGGCACGTTTCTGGCGTCCCAATTCAATAGCTGCGACGATACCTTGGTTTTGAGCGACCAGACTTTCAGCCAATTTGGTAACAGACTCAACAGCGACTGTCGGGCTTTGGGCAATTCTTTCCATCTGCGGAATCACTTCCTTGCTGGTCTCAGCTAGCATCTGAAGGGCAGCATTATTGGCATTGACAATGGCATCTGCCACGACACCTGATTTCATGGATTGTTGCAAAATACCCAGTTGGGCAATGGAAAGTTTCATTGTCGGAATCGTATTACGACGAAGCATTCCCAATTTTTGGCGCATATCAGATGACACCTTCACAAGATTGCGCATCTGAGGTGTTGTTGCCCAGGCAACATAGAGACGGCTGACATACTCAGTGTGCTGTTGTTCTAGGGTATTGACCACTTCTGCCATGCGGGCCAATTCTTGTGATTTGGTCTGGTATTCTACCGTACTTGTATCGAGTTGATCAGCTTGAGCTTTCAGTTCGGCAGCGCGTTTGCCAGCTTCTGTCTGGCTGGCTTCGATAAAGGAAATCACTCCCACTAGATTTTCAATGGATTTGGTATTGTCCTCAATCAACATCTCAGCAGAGACGATATTTCGAGCTAAGACATCTTCTTGCTTGACCACTGCGGCAGCCATACCATCGAGCTTTTGCTCCACTGTTTTTGAGTCAAAGTAAAATTCCTGTAGGGTATTCTTGCTCTTGTTAAACAATCGTTGCAAAAAGTTTGGCTTTTCTTCTAACTCAGCAATTTCAGCGTTCTTGTATTTGACTACAAAGCCTTGCAACTCACGGTTGGTATTCTTGAGAAGATCATCCACTTGGGGAATCTGCAGTTTCTTTTGTTCTGACAAGATACGGTTGACCGTATTGTTCACACCTTCTACAGCAGATTGTCCAAAATCCAAAAGAGCATTTTGATTGGTGACAAACTGGTCTACCAACTGGGGCACGTGCGCCTTGATCCCTTCTTGTTGCTCAGGGCTCAGCTTCTCAAGGAAGGTCAAGGTCTTGTCTGAGCCAGTATTGGTCTCGATGATTTGGGTTGTCTTATCCACCTTAGCTACCGTATTATTGGCAATCTGGTCAATATCAAAATTAAATTCTGTCATGGTTACTCCTTTGTTTCTAACCTATTCTTTACGATCTTTTTCTAGGATACGCAAACTAATATCAAAATCACGCATATCTGTTTCATTGAGTTCTCTCAACACCTGGTCCAGCTCAAGGTCAAATTGTTCGATAGCTGATTTAGCTTGCTGTAAACGTTCTTCTGCTCGATTATAGTTTTTAGGATTGGCCTTAATCTTTAAATAGCCTTCTAAAATCGTTTTGAATTTCTCCATCTTCAAACTATGAATGGCCGTCAATTCTTCCTTATCCCCCTCGGCAGAGGTGGCAATCTTGTCTAAAATAGCCTGATGGTCAACGGCAATATTATCCAAGGTCTGAGACAATTCTGGAGCTAGTTCCTCTGGCTCCGCATTTTCAAGTTCTACCTGACTTTCTCTATCCAAACGTTCTAGCTGAACATCGATGTTTGCCCTTACTGTACGAACCTTTTTGTCAATACGGTTGTAGATATCAGCATCGATATAGGACTTGAGACGATCCGCCTCCTGATGGATTTCCCTCAGTTCGATCAATACTTGATTGGCCAGACTCTTATAGGAATCTGAACCTTTTTCTACTAAAGTTCCCTCCAATTGCTGAATATCCTTGTCCGCCTGACGAATACGAGCTTTTAAAAGCTCAATCCGATCGTCGAGAGAACGATCCTGCAAAAGAGGATAGCGCCAACGTTTATAGAGACGATAACCACCATAGCCTAGCAGGACACAAGCCGCAAGTGGGAGAGCATATTGAACCAAAAGGCCCAGTAAGAACAAGAAGCCCCAAAAATAGAGACAGCCTTTGCAAAAACCATTACCTGATTTCATAAACATTCCTTATTTTCAATTTATAAATCTATTTTAGCACAAAAGAGCAAAATGAGGGCGGAAATCCCCTAGAAAAGAGTTGATTTCTTTGCTGTAGAATGGAGGCTAGTAGAGCGTGGGCTAATTTCAGTAAAGCGGACTCAAACCACAGGCTTCAGTGTTATAAGATTGCGAAATGACCTCTGAGGACATATCAAAACAAAAGCTTGAAATATCGGAGGGGTTGTGTTAGAATTAGAGCATAAAGGGAAAATAATGCTTCTAGCATATATAACTAAAAAGCCCCACCGTGCCACCGATGGGGTTTTTTGCTACCCTCTTAAAGGGTTAACTATTACTTCTTACGTTTCTTAAGACATAACTTGAAAAGTTCAGATAACACGTTAATAAGTAACGGAGCTAGAAACACTGTGAGTAAAGTTTCTAGCATATGTAACACCTCCCTTCCTTAAATTGAGGGGGCCAAAATATAGTAGATTGAAACTAGAATAGTACATCTGGATTTCTAAAATATTACTAGAAATTGATTTGATTGTCCTGATTGATTTGTCCTATTTTTATTTTATTTCACTATATTATATCATCAAGATCACGTAATTCCCAAACAAAAACGCCTTTATGTGTATGTACTGATATACTGACCCCAAAAAGTTAGACAATTAATTTAAGCAAAGGATTTAGTTCTGTATTGCACAGGGCTAAGTCCTTTTAGTTTTACCTTAATTCGTTTATTGTTGCAGTAATCAATATAGTCTACAATAGCTTGTTCCAATTGATTAAGCGATTGAAACGACTTCTCATAACCGTAAAACATTTCCGATTTCAGAATCCCAAAGAAGGACTCCATCATACCATTGTCTGGGCTGTTACCCTTACGTGACATAGATGGTTAGATTCCCTTATTCTTTAAAAAATGACGATAGAAATCGTGTTGGTATTGCCATCCTTGGTCACTATGGAGAATTGTATTTTCGTAATGGTTCTCTGTAAAGGCTTGTTCTAGCATAGCTTTCATTTGTACTAAGTTCGGCAAATAGGAGATAATTTCACTGTTAAAGCCATCTAAAACTGGTGATATAGTTGCTTAGTTTCAAACAAGCATGTTATAATAAAGCTATGGCATATAGTACAGATTTTAAACAGCGAGCATTAGATTACATCAAAGAGGGGAACAGCCATGTCGAGGCAGCCAAGGTTTTTGATGTCGGCGTCAGAACTCTCTTCACGTGGGAAAAGAACTTACGTGAACAAGGACACTTAGAGAGGAAAAAGCGAGTCGTCAAAAACCGAAAGATTCCTTTAGAGGAATTGAAATCCTTTGTAGAGGCTCATCCAGATGCTTTTTTACGGGAAATTGCGGCACATTTTGATTGTGCTGTCCCTTCAGTATGGGCAGCTTTAAAGCAGATGAAGGTCACTTCAAAA